>JAPMTR010000042.1 GCA_026552975.1 Candidatus Methanoperedens sp. | reverse complement strand
AGAAACAATCTGCACAATATCATATTCGAGTGGTTGAGCTTTCAAAAGAAGATTGTGTGGTATTGGGGTTGTCTACGGAATAATATTGTCCCAAAGCCCATATTGCGTCTGTTTACTTATACTGATAAGTATATAGCGCGCCAGAGCTTTACATATTAATAAACCTTTCTAATTGATATTTTGGGCTTTCTAACCACTGTTTTGCAATCTCAGGATTGGAAAAAGACTTTATACAATCAAACAGTATTCTGGAACGATAAATATGATAAATGTGAGGGATCGTCTTTTACACAATTGAATCGGTAAGGAACAAGAATATAAGCATTTTTGACACCACACTTCGCGATGGGGAACAGACTCCCGGTGTCTCGCTTACAAATGAAGAAAAGTTACTTATAGCCAAGCAGCTTGATAAATTGGGCGTGGATATTATTGAAGCTGGTTTTCCTATGTCATCTGATGGGGAAAAAGCCTCAGTAAAGAAAATAGTTGATGCAGGATTAAAACTCCAGATCTGCGGACTGGCAAGAGTAATTAAATCCGATATCGATGCATGTCTTGATTGCGGTGTTGACATGGTACATACTTTTGTATCTACTTCAGATGTCCAGAGGATATCCACCATAAAAAAAAGCAGGGATGAAGTTTACAGGATGGCGATCGACGCTGTGGAATACATAAAAGACCACGGGGCAAAATGCATGTTCTCTGCAATGGATGCAACGAGAACAGATGTTGACTATTTGATCAATATCTATAAAGGAGTTGAGTCGGCACATTGCGATATCATAAATGTGCCCGATACCGTTGGTATCAGTGTTCCATCTGCAACATTTAAACTTATAAGTGAGATCGCTAAAAATATCAAGATCCCGATAGATGTTCATTGCCACAATGATTTCGGGCTTGCAGTAGCCAACAGCCTTGCAGCCGTGGAGGCAGGGGCAAGCCAGGTGCAGGTGACTGTAAATGGGCTTGGTGAACGCGCTGGAAATGCAGATCTTGCAGAAACAGTGATGGGATTGCACTCGCTTTATGGAGCAAAGACCAATATCAATACACAGTTCATAGTCGAGACTTCGCATCTTGTTGAAAGATTGACCGAAGTTCGAATGCCTCCGACCATGCCTATTGTCGGAGATAATGCTTTTGCCCATGAATCCGGCATACATACGCATGGAGTTCTTGTGCGAACAGATACTTTTGAGCCTGGCGTCATGACCCCTGAAATGGTCGGTCACAGAAGACGTATTGTCCTTGGAAAACATGCTGGAAAACATGCCGTCAAACAATCACTTGAATTTGCGGGAGTGAACCCGACTGACGACCAGTTAAATGAAATAATGAAACGTATCAAGGATATCGGAGATAAAGGCAAGCGTGTTACTGATGGTGATCTTTATTCTATTGCAGAATCCCTGATGGGGGGCATATCCAGAGAAGAAGCAGCGATAGTCTTAAAAGAAGTGTCAGTAATGACGGGAAATATAATAACCCCGACTGCCACCGTAAAAGCGATCGTGAACGGAAAAGAACGAATTGGTGCTCATATCGGTGTCGGGCCTGTGGATGCAGCCCTGAATACAGTGACAGGCATATTGGGTGAGTATAAATTCAAACTTCGCGATTTCAGGATCGAAGCCATATCCGGCGGCTCTGATGCACTTGCAGAAGTGCTTATCGGGGTCGAGGATGACAAAGGCCGTGTTGTTTCAGCGCGGGCTACTAATGAAGATATCGTCATGGCATCAGTTGAAGCGCTTGTTGCTGCAATTAACCAGTTGATGAGAAAGAGATAAGATTTTATTTTCTGTGAATCATTATTTTTTTAATGCTTTACTGAAGGTTGGGTAATGTTTGAATATCGATACACTTTGATTCGAAGAATCAAATGCACCGATCGGGATTTGAACCCGAGTTATTAGCTTGGAAGGCTAAAGTCATAGCCACTAGACCATCGGTGCAAAGTACCCCTAAGATAGACTAAAGGGTATAAAAAGCTTTATCAATTATCCTTCACGCTCGACCCACCGGGCGGAAGTAACATCGCTATTTTATCAGGTGATGCGAAGGCCTTGATCAGTCTCTTTTCCTCGAATCTTTCATTCATTATCCTGTGAATCTTCTTTGAGATATCGTTCTGGTTGAACTCGCCAGGTACTACCTCTATAACGAATTTGGCTTTTTTCCTTACCATTCCCACCGGCCCTCCGATCAATCTTTTTTCCTCACCGAGCTCAAAGCCGATCGCTGCGCCAAGCAGTACATCCTTGAAATAATTACGCTTGCCCCTTATCACAAAGGCACCTTTTCCTATATATTCACCCGACTCGGGCGTCTTTGAGACCTGGCTGGGAAGCACCCAGTATGCATCCCCGCATGCCTGACCTGATTTCCAGATACTGGAATATGAAACCGTGAATTCTGCAGCTTCAAGAAGTGTGGATTCTGGCACGTCTTTGCCATCTGTTTTTATAATAACTGCAGGTGAACCTGAAACATGAGCGTGGAAGAAGATATCCTGTTTCTGAAGGTATTTTTTAACAATATCTTCGTTGCTTTGTGCGTCCCTTCCTCCTATAACTAAGAATCCATCGGATGAGATAAACCACCTGAATTGTTCGTACCATTTTGGTTTTGATTTGACTATTTTTTTCTTCTTCTGTGGTGGAGCTTCCTTTTTCTCAGTTAATTTTTTTGTCTCCTCAATAGCAATTACTGCGCCCTTTATTTTCCCGGATAATTTTTTTGACCTGTCATAATATACTTGTGAGTTCTGTGTCACAGGCAGCCTTACATCCAGTTCCACCTCTGTATTACCCAGAAGAACATTGATCAGTCCTTTTCCCTGGTTTATCGATTTGATCAATTTAGCTTCTGGCATATTGGAATCCTTCAATATGTTCTTGATATCATCCCAGGAATAACCCTTCTCGCGTGCACTATGTATCGCTTTTAATATTCCATCGCATGTCTGGTAATGCGCATAGATCAATTCGCCTTTATGAACAAGTTTTTGTTCATCATCCCGAAACTTTGTAAGTGCCTGCACCTGTTTCTGGAGGCGGTATTCATATAATCCGGTCTTTTCATCCTTTTTGGTCTCTGCTTCTTTTACCGCTTCTTTTTTCTTTTTTGACTCGCTGCTGAAATACTCATCAAGAGCCTCATTGAATGTAGGGAAAAATATCCTTTCATTATTTTCACTATTGGATAATGGGAATGGCAATACATCTATCTTGACCCCGTTTTTTATAAGAATATGTGATTTTAACTCGCTGCTCAGAGGTTTAAATACTTCAGCAAGTGCATTCTGGATCGGGATTGTGTCAATTATATCTTTAGCCTGAGACCTTTTTTCAATTCCGGCGCGTAAACAAACTTCTTCTGCATACTGGCCACCCATATTCATTTTTGTCGCCATTGTTCTGACAATATCTGAATCAGAATTCGCGAACATTTCTTTTAATTCTTCGGCAGTAATTGTTATAGGACTTAATTGGGCTGCTGGAAGCTCATATTGTTCACCGCCCCTTACTTTCCTGTCCCTGAAACTTATGGTCTTTAAAGGGAGTATTATACGCTTTTCCGAATCGAGAAGGACAATATTACCCCTGGAGAATAATTCGACAAGAAGCATCGTTTTGTCTTCCCCCCGTTTGATATGAATAATGATTATCCTGTCAAAATCATACTGCACAATTTCTGTAATTCTCCCCCCTGTTAGGTGTTTTCTCAAAAGCATGGGGAATGCAGGCGGCAATTTTTGGGCGGTTTCCGGGTTTTTTGTGAGGTGAAATCGCTTTCCAGCCTCAATTATAAGATTTGTCCTTCCTTCTTTGAATATATGCAGCCCCACCCTGATCTCATCAGGTGAATGCTGATATATCTTCGTTATTTTGGAGTCAAGAAGCCTGGGGTGCAATTCCCTTACCAGCGCTGCAACGTCCACGCTTGACATTTCCTGTTTCATGTAGGGGGCTATATGAGGGGGATGTTAATTTAAGCTTACCATTAAAAAATCTGCGGATTTTTTAATTTATCCCACAATACTCAATAGCGCAATCCCATATTGTGAAAAATTTAGCCCTCAGTTCCCCGGCCAGTTTTGGATCCCTGATATTTACCACAGCAAAAAGTTCATCCGGGTTGAGGGGATTTTGCATCTGGAGCAAAACATTTTCCCCGTCGATTATATCAAACGGGGTTGCAGGAATGGTGGAAAGCCTGCAATTTAATTTATTCCCAAGATGGTCAAGTAATTTATGAATAACAGGGGATTCTTCAAGGTTGCTAAAATCAACATCCTTATTCAGAATAACTTTTACTTCAATGCCTCTTTTCATGGCTTCATAAAGAGCGCCGACCACCCTCAGATTTTCCTCTTTCAGGAGGTCTTTTTTCATTCGTTCAGACCTGATCCTTGAAGCCATGAAGAAAAGTAATTCTTTCCGGGATCCTGAAATGGTCTCCTGCATTAATTCAGCTGACTTTTCCCTTATAGCTACGGTCCAGAAGCTTTTTCCTGGATTTTCAGTTATAATTCCTGATAATTCAGATAGAAGATCCTTTTGCAATGTTTCAATTTCAGCCCATGTATTTTCTAATTCTTCCTGCTTGATCTTCATAAGTCTTGAAAGAGCCATGGCAGGATCGACGCATGCATAACGTTTAGGCCTTGTTTCCTGTATGCGAACAAGATGCATTTCTTCAAGACCTGAGAGTACATTATAGATTCGCCCCATCGGTATTTTTGCATTGAGCGCGATTTCATCGGCATCTGCATATCCCAGTTTGAGAAGAGCCAGGTAAACCTGTGACTCATAACCTGTCAAGCCGAGTTTTTTTAACTTCTCTATCACAGTATGTACTTCTTCATGATAATATTTATATGTTTTCTTATTAAACAACTTCAAAGTTGTTTATAACAGAATGTTTTATTACCTCCCCCAATAATCTAGAGATACAATTTGGTGAAAAATGGCTGATTTCCTTGAAACAAATCTCAAAAATGTTGCCCGGATCCAGAAAGAACATACAAAATTCCTGGCGATCATAGTTATATTATTAACAATAATCCTTGGCATAGGCCTTAAGGATCTTACCATAAACTCTGACTTCAGGAAAGAAATGCCAACAGACCTTCCCATTTTTTCCCTTAACGACCGTATCTCAGAAAAATTCGGTGGCCAGGATATGGTGATCGTATCTGTTCGAATAGATGAATCCGTGGATTCAAAAAGTGCCATAAGGGATATCAGGGACCCCAGAGTTATCCAATCCATGATATTGCTGGATGAAGATCTAAGGGGAGAAACAAGTGTAACCAGTATAATGTCCCCGGCGAGTTTTTTCAGGGGACAGAACAGCCCAACTCCGGGTAATATCACAAAAACCATCACCAATGATCCCAGGATGAGTGGATTTTTTAGCAAGAATTATAAAATGGCTCTCATGTTCGTTAGTACTGATATCGGCTCTGGCGAAGAGCAGATACAGAATTTCAATAAGATCCTGCAGGAACATATTGATAACACACCAAGACCGACCGGGGTAAAATTCGGGATAACAGGACAACCAATTATAAGGATGACTATATTTGATCTTTTAAAGAGAGATGCTGTTACTACGCTTGCTGTTTCAGCCATAATAATCCTGCTTTTGCTGTTCGTAATGCAACGAACATACACTCATGCACTCCTTGTTTTTATGCCCCTCTCACTTGGCCTGATCTGGACGATGGGAACACTTGGATGGCTCGGGATACCACTTTCAGTGGCAACAGTTGGTCTTTCTTCCATGATACTTGGATTGGGTGTGGAGTACGGGGTATTCGTGCTGACAAGATACAATGAAGAAAGGGACAAGAACATCAGCCAGCTTGAATCCATGAAAACAACAGTACATGCTATAGGCAGTGCCATTATCGGTTCAGGTTTTACAACCATCGTGGGGTTCGGAGTGCTCTCTTTTGCCTCAGTACCTATGATGCAGCACCTTGGGCAGACACTTGCGCTTGGAATTGCATATTGTCTCCTCGCTGCGCTTTTTGTAAATCCGGTTTTCATACTATTAGAAGAAGATTACGAATACTGGAATACCCACAGGAAGATTGAGAAATTCGCTGCAAAAAGAGAAATTCTTGAACAAAAGGTGAGATGAGATGGCAAAACCTTTAGAAATATATTCCGGTTTTGTAACAAAGAACCCTGTAATAGTGCTTGTGATCATGCTCCTGGTAACAGTTTATGCTATTGAGATGATCGGCACTATCGAAACCAAAAAATCCGATATAAAATCCATGCTGCCAGGTGATGTTGAATCCATATCTACTCTTAACAGTATTGAAAATGAGTTCGGAAGCACCAATGCCATGCTTATTGCAGTTGAGGTTGACCCATCAATACAGGGTTCTGATGAGGTACGGGATGTTCGTGACCCAAGAGCACTTGTTTATATTGACCAGTTGTCAGAATTGTCATTACACACTGAACAAGTTATAGATGTTACAAGCCCCTCGACAGTGCTAAAAAGCATTAATAATGGCCGCCTTCCAGGATCTGAAAGGGAAGTCCAGGAAATAGCGGGAAAGAACGGTCTTCTTGATAATTATATGAGCAGGGATTATACCATTTCCCTCATCAAGATCCAGACTACAGATGATGTTGACCTGATCGAAATCGAAAAAGAATTTGATAAATTGATCCAGGAGCTTCCCAGGCCACCGGGTATAACCACTACCCTTGGCGGAGTGTCCATGGAAGGGGTTGTCATGCAAAAAAGTATCGGTCCGGATATGGCAAAGACATCAATGTATTCCCTCATCGGGATCCTGGTAATTATTCTTGTTATCTTTCGTTCCATAAAATACGGTTTTACCCCGATGAGTACAATAATATTCGGGACGATCTGGGCAATGGGTTTTGTAGGTTTTATCGGGATGGGTATGAGTTCCCAGACATCCGGGGTATTATCAATGATCATGGGAATAGGTATTGATTTCGGGATCCAGGTCGTCACACGATACAGGTTCGAGCTTAAGAATATTCCAGGTTTGAAGGAACGCCACCCGAATATTGATATTGGTCCAAAAGATGCAATGACCGTTACGCTCAATAACGTAACAATTCCAATGCTTACTACGACACTCGCAGCGCTTATCGGATTCCAGGCAATGTCCCTGGGCAAATTAACATTCCTGGGGGATATGGGAACTATAATGAGCTATGGTGTGGCTGCGAGCATGGTAGCAGCAATAACGATCGTTCCGGCGCTAATAATTATAATTGACACTATGAATATTAAGAAATGTATAAAATTTATTAATAGATCGAGGTAAGAAAATGAAAGTAATTTTGAAAAATATTGCCATTACCTGCATGGTTCTTGGCTTGTTACTGACAATAGTGAACACCGCTGGAAGCGCTCCGCTTTCCGGGGGACAGGGGAACAGGGTACAGGCCAATTTCATGAGCCAGGATCCTGATCCTGCAGATTCAGGAAAGGATGTGGAGCTAAGATGGCAGGTCATAAATACGATCGCAGGAACCACCGACTTGAAATTCCGGCTGGATGCACAATACCCGCTCTTATTTGAAGCTGGAGATTCTCCGGAAAAGGATCTTGGGCCATCTACAGGAACAAGTGATACAAATTTATTCTATGTCTTGCATTACAGGCTCAGAATAGCGGATAATGCCATAAAAGGCAAATATAACATAACACTTAACTGGAATACAGGTAGCGGCTGGGCAAAAAAAGAATATCCCGTATATATTGATCCCAAAAGCTCCGATTTCGTGGTGGGGGCGCTCCTTACTTCTCCTGAAAAACTCATTGCAGATACCAAACAGGCCAAGCTCTCGGTAAATATCGATAATATTGGAAAAGGCAATGCGGAGAATGTCAAAGTAAAACTTTCGTTGCCAGCAGGATTTAAACCCTCATATAGTTATTCGGATGAGGATAGTCCTGGAACGATCTTAAAAAGCAGCAGCAAGACAACGAATTTTTATGTGGATGTTGATGAGACCATCAAAGAGGGGGAATACAATGCAAAACTTGAGATCACCTACAGGGATGAGAATGACGAAATGAACACATACAAAAATAAGACACTCGATCTCCTGATCCCCATAAAGGCCGCTCCTTATCTGATCATAGAATCCATAACCACAGATCCTTCAAACCTTATTCCAGGGTCAAAAGCAGAGTTCCGGATAAAAGTCCGAAATTCAGGTAATGAAAAAGCTGAATCCGTATCCCTGAGAATATTCAAAGATGCTTCGCAGCCTTTTGAATTCAATGAGAAATCAGATTTTATAGGAAAACTTGAAAAAAACGATAGCGGTGATGCTGTTCTGAGAGTAACAGTGGATAATAACGCTGTTTCCAAGAAATACCTGCTTGATGTTGAATTAAGAGGTATCGATGAAAAGAATAATGTTGTGATCTTTCGGCGTACTATACCGATAACTGTTGATCCTGCGCCAAAAGGTTTGCCTGCTGCTGGAGGTGTTGCAGCTTTGATCGCGATCATTGGAGCTGCGGGATATTACCAGAGGAAGAAAACGGAAACCATTAAATAGCGTTATTCGAATCTATGATCATAGAATATTAACGAGGGAAATCATGAAAAATTCCGTTAAAAAATTATTTATTGTAATATTTGTGATATTTTCAATATTTGTTGCAGGATGCCTTCAAAGTAATCAGACTTCTGAGAATTCCGCACCGATCAACCTTGTGAAAATGAGCGGGCAGGAAATGATCCAGAAATTAGGTACTGGTGAAATTGCCGGATTCATAATGTGGGAACCATATCCTGCGATCGCTGTGACAAAAGGATTAGGAAAAGACCTGATATTATCTGGAAAGATCTGGAAAGACCACCCATGTTGCGTGATAGCTTATGATGAGGACTGGTATAAGTCAACAAATAATTCAGATGAGATCCTCAAAAGAATGGCGCTTGCCCAATTAAAATCAGTGGAATATATAAATAATGCTAAACAGAGCGATTCACCGGATCACGAAGAATTGATCAACTACACAATGCAATTTGGCGGAATGACTGACCCGGCAGCTGCAAATTTGAGTCTTGCCGATGTGGAATTCGTGTACAATACGAATATTCCGGGAACAACGACATTTATAAAGAATATCCAGGATTTTGGCATTTTTGATATGGGTAAATGGAATCAATCAGGATATAAGAACGCATCTGATTATGCCAATTCCCTTGTCACTAATAACTATGTTGACTGGGCGATCAATAATAAGGATGCTGACTTTTCTGGTATCTCATTGCAGGAACCTGTTAATGTCCGTTACGGTTATCTGATAAATGATATTCATGAACTTCCGTTCTATATCGGATGGCAAAAAGGGTATTATAAGAACCTGGGGATCAACATCAGCATTGGCGAAGGCGCCCCATTCCAGAATGGTGCTTTCGAGATGCAAAAAGGCTTTAAATCAAATACGATCGATATCGGAAGTCTTGGAATACCTCCGGTGATCATACACAGGATCAACAGCAATGATTTTTCAACTGATGATGCCCGTGTGGGTGTAATTGCAGGAATGAACAACGAAGGGTCAGTAATTGTTGTTTCCAACAATATAACATCATTAAAAGACTTAAGTGGAAAAACAGTTGGTTATCCAGGGCCGGGAACTATCCAGCATGTACTTTTCCTTATGGCGGCAGAAAAGGAAGGGCTCAGGGTCAGTAATTAAATGAAGATCGGCGAAAAGAAGAAGGAGGTTGTTATCAACCTTCTTTCTCTTGTCGGTTTCGTACTTTTATGGCAGATTATATTGATCCTCACGCGTGAGGGGATTTTTAGTATACCTTTCATTCGCCTCCGCGATATTCCAACACCTGTTGAAACCTGGCATGCACTTATTGGTTCCATGTTCACTCGCATTTATGGCCCATCCCTCACTTACGGCATTTACAACCATGTTTTTGCAAGCCTTGAGCGCGTGATAGAGGGAGGGATCATCGCTTTTATAATTGGAGTGCCAGTAGGTATAGGTGTGGGTTATTCCAGGATCATTGGAAATATTTTTAATCCAATAATTGAGATAGTGCGTAATATGCCGCCCATGGCCTGGATACCGATCGCGATATTTATTTTCGTATCAGGCGGTTCAATATTTATTGTTTTTATAGGTGTTGTTTTTCCCATAATCCTGAACACCATCCAGGGCGTCCGGTCAACAGATGAACGTCTTCTGGATGCTGCCAGGACACTCGGGGCTTCTGAATCTAAGATCGTAACAAAGGTGATTATTCCTTCTGCTTTTCCATCAATTATGACCGGATTGAGGATCGGACTTGGGGTTGGATGGATGGCGATCGTTGCTGCGGAGATGGTTATCAGGAGTCCTGTGGGTCTTGGATATTTTATCTGGAATATGGGTGACCTGGGACGTTATTCTGAAATGATCGCAGGAATGATAGTAATAGGCGTAATTGGCTACATAATGAACATCAGTATCCTTCTTTTGCAGAGGAGGTTCATAAAATGGGAAGATTAGTACTGGAATCTGTTACTAAGAAATTCAATAGTTTCCAGGCTCTTGAAAATGTTAGTTTTGAAGTCGCTGACGGTGAATTCGTGTGTTTGCTTGGCCCCAGCGGGTGCGGTAAAACAACAGTCCTTCGTCTTGCTGCAGGACTTGAAGCTCCGATGGGTGGAAATTTATTACTGGATGGGAACAAGATCGAAGGAGTGAATAAGGAATGCGGCTTTGTGTTCCAGGAATATGCCCTGTTCCCATGGAGGACTGTAAAAGAAAATATTGAATTCGGTCCCCAGGCAAAAGGATTGAATAAAAATGAATGCGACCGGATCTCAAAACATTATATTGATCTCGTCGGCCTGAACGGATTTGAGAACCATTACCCGAAAGAATTGTCAGGCGGGATGAAACAACGGGTCGGGATCGCGCGAGCATATGCAAATAATCCGAAGCTGCTCTTGATGGATGAACCTTTCGGAGCCCTTGATGCCCAGACGAGAAATCTTATGCAGGGTGAATTACTCAGGATCTGGGAAAAAGAGCATATCAGCGTACTGTTTGTTACTCACAGCGTGGATGAAGCCGTTTTCCTGGGTGATAAAGTCGTGGTGATGTCGGCACGTCCCGGTAAAGTTAAAGAGATATTTGATGTTAAGTTACCAAGACCCAGGATACGTACGAGCCTTGAAGCAAATATCATAAGGGATAAGGTGCTAAAGTCGCTGGGTATGGAAATAAAACTGGCAATGAAAGATCAGTAGGGGACAGATATCATGGAGATCATTAAAGGCAAAGAACAGGATAACTTCACACTCATAGTAACAAGAACTGAACTCTTAGAAATTAGAGATGCTCTTGGAATGCGCGGTCTTTATCTTGAAGCTCTAGGCAGAAAGAAAGTTAAGATCGCAAGGTCAAAAGATGTGTTTGATGATTCAGGATCACGAGAAACACATATGGACAGATCACGTGATTTGTACCTGCAAATAGTAAAAGAGATGGACTGATATCGTGATGTGGGAAGATAAATATCAGGAATAAGATCAAAATTTTATAGTTTTTGATCTTGCCTGAAATTGATCTGGAATTCAGTACCATTTTCCCTATTCAGGATTAGTTCACCGTGAATCTGACTTTCTGCAAGACTGACGATCAATTTCAACCCCAGTGACGAAGTATTTCGAATATCCAGGTCTTTCTCAATACCGATACCGTTATCCCGGATTGAAATATGGATCATCTCATTTTCATCAGACCTCACAAAGATCGTAATGATCCCCTGTCTTTTATCCGGAAATGCATATTTGTAAGAATTTGTGATAAGTTCATTGATTATTAATCCGGTCGGAACCGCATAATCAATATTTAATGAAATGTTTTCAACATTAATATCGAATTTTATATTGCTTTTATTCCCATAAGATTCCGATATATTTGTGACTATTCCAGTTATGTATTCCTTAAGATCAATTTTCTCAACGCTCTGTGATTGATACAGTTTCTCATGAATAAGGGCCATTGCATATATCCGGTTTTGGCTTTCAGTAAAAATGAGTCTTTGCTTTTCTTCTTCAATTGTCTGAGACTGCAGATTGAGAAGACTTGTAACGATCTGCAGATTGTTCTTTACACGGTGATGAATCTCCCTAAGAAGCATGTCTTTTTCATTCAGGGATTTTTTTAGATTATCATTTAATATTTTTTGTTTCTCGATAGCAAGAGCTGTTTCATTACGGGAGTTTGATAAATTATTTGTCATCAGGTTAAATGTTCTACCCAGATCTTCTATCTCATCTTTAGTATTTATCTCAATTTGAGTTTCCAGATTTCCCTTACTTATTTCAGAACTGGCATTTTTTAATTCAATTATTGGTAAAGATATGCGGTGGGATAAATAATAACCCATCCCTAATGCAATAAAAATGGAAATAATACCTGAAAATATTGAATTGTACCTCAATTTTTCCATAACTTCGTTTGTAATTTCTGTTCTTTCTTGGAGTTCATCTTTTTCTTTATCTAATGCAAGATCCATATTTGTTATGAACTCATCTTCTGATCTGATGAATGCCCGTTCTGTTTCTTCAATTTGTGATTGATTACCTCCATTTTTTTTTAAATTGATCAATTCAGAACTTAACCTCAAAATATCCTGCATATTTATTTTAGTATTGTCAAGAAAATCTCTTTCTTCAGGAAAATAAGCGTTTACCTTTGACTCATAAATTTCCATAGATTCATTATATGTTATCGAATACTCAGAAATTTCAGCTATCTCGGTGTCAATATAATCTTTGTTCTCCATAGAAGTCTTAAGGATTTCATTTGTGGATTCAACTATCTTCAGGCCTGAAACTCGAATATTATTTAAGTGCTCTATAACCGGTAATGTTTCTTCTGTCACTATTGTATATTTTTCCTTTATAGTAGTAGCACCAGTATATCCCGTATATGCCTGCAATCCTACCAATAGTGAGATTATTGCGAATCCAAGAGTAAGCTTATATAATATTTTCATATATATCGTTTAAAATTTATTGTATTTTAATTATTATTATTATTATTATTATTATTATTATTATTATTATTATTATTATTATTATTATTATTATTATTATATGTGTTGTAAAATTAAATAGTTTTTTAACTTGTAGATATTCATCGTTTTTCCTGCCTGAAATTAATTAGAAATTCCGTCCCTCCATCCCTGTTGATCATGATCTCACCTTCAAGCTGACTCTCTACAAGGCTGCTAACCAGTCTCAAACCCAATGATTCTGTATTTCTTATGTCCAGGTCTTCTGGAATGCCAATGCCATCATCTCTTATTGAAAGCTGGATCATGTTATTTTCTTTCGATCTTACTGAAATTTGAATGTTTCCCTGTCTTTCATCGGGAAATGCATATTTTAAACAGTTAGTGACAAGTTCATTGATTATTAACCCGCATGGAACAGCATAATCGATTTTTAGCGGAATGTTTTCTACATCAAGATCGAATTTTATATTGCTCTTTGTACAATAAGATTCAAATATATTTGTGACTATGCCGTCGATATAGTCTTTGAAATTAATTTGAGCTATGCTCTCGGATTGATAAAGTTTCTGGTGGATAAGTGCCATCGAATCGATCCTGGTCTGGCTCTGGATAAAGATCTCTTTGTATTTTTCATCCTCGATATTCTGAGCCTGCAACCCCAGGAGACTGGAAATTATCTGCATATTGTTCTTTACGCGATGATGGATCTCCCGCAAAAGCATTTCTTTCTCTTCAAGTGATCTTCGGATATTTTCCTGTGAATGTCTGCGTTCTGTAATATCCCTTACAATTGCCATCTCAACTTTCTTTCCTTCATAATCGATGACAGAAGCATTTATTTCAACAGGTATTTTTCTGCCATCTTTTGAAATGATCTCAATTTCATAGTTATTCGGGGTTATATCCCCTGATAATCTCTTTTTATAATTGTTTATGACCAATTCTGTATTTTCCGCAGATACAAAATTGAAAAATGGTTTTCCAATCACTTCCTCTGGTTTGTAACCCCCGATGTCAGCCATCTTTGAATTCGTGAATTCCAATAAACCGTCTTTAATAATGATTATTCCATCATTTCCTTTTTCTACCAGGGTCAGATATTTTCTTTCACTCACCTGTCTGGCCTCATCTGCCTGAATACGATCAGTAATATCAGTTATAATAGCAAGTACATCCTCTTGTGTGAAAACAACGGTTCGCGCTTCATAATAACATGTATTACCCTCTTCTGCGAGTTGATACTGGAAAATTTGTTTTTCTTTTGTTAGCAATGTTTTCTGGACATTATCCATTATCTGCTGTGCGATATCCCATGGTATCACATCATGAATATCTCGTCCAATACACTCCCTGGAAAGACCCATCTGATGTTTGTCAGTTGAACCTTTGTAATTGGAAATAACGCCATTTTTTCTTATCTGCAGGATAAGATCTGGTATTGCCTCCAGTATGGCACGATTTTTTGCCTCATTTTCTTTCACCCTTTCCTGGGATCGTTCAAGGGCGTCCAGCATATTGTTAAGTGATCCAGCCAGATTGGATAATTCATCTTTTCCTCCGACAACTACTCGTGATGAAGTTGTTCCATTTTGTCCAATATTTCCTACCTGCGAATCAAAATTATCAATTCTGCGAAGTACAAAGATCTCCAGCAATACCACTATTAAAATACTGAATACAGTGCAAATAATTAACATAGAAATTAATAAAAATCTCAGTGTTTCCTTGCCCTGTTCATATATCTCCCTGGGCAATTCAACTTTTAGAATAACACCGGGTTTCCCATAAATATCATAAATTAAAGCATATCCAGCGATT
Organism: Candidatus Methanoperedens sp.; assembly: GCA_026552975.1. GTDB lineage: Archaea > Halobacteriota > Methanosarcinia > Methanosarcinales > Methanoperedenaceae > Methanoperedens. Next base: position 4,549 of record JAPMTR010000042.1, on the reverse strand, counting down.
GACTCTTCACTAACTGGCCGGATATAGATGGGTTCATCCTTTGAAACAAATGGAAGAACAGCCTGAAGATCAAAAGGTTTCTGTTGATCATCAAAAAGATATACTGAAATGGGGAGGCGAATTAATTCGGAAAGATGTTTTGTTTCCCCATAATTCAAAGATCGTCCCATGATCATGGTTCCCCTTATCGGTCCTATTCCGCCATTTTGCAGGATCGGCTGTGAAGCAACAAGCATTGGGCCACCGGAAATTATCAATATTCCCGTTTTACTGCTCTTATTGTCGAAATGCTGCAAAAGATAGTTATCCAATGAAAGTTCTTCCTTAAAATAACCTGGAACAGGTACTTCAGTATGATTTTCAAGATCATACGCTTTTCCATAAACTATGTTACCTGATGAATTTATGAACAGCATAAGATTTAACCTTAGATTGGTAAATATTTCCAGGCGTATATTCGATCTTAAATAATTCTCATTGCTATCGTTTATGAAAATATATGTATCATCCCACGAAGCCCAATCCACTTCTGTGATACTGAGTTTATTGACATCATCATTAAGTGTATCAACTGAAAATTGGGCTTTTTGGTGAGTATATTCCTCTTCAAGTCTGTTGAATTGATCCATCACGATCATTTGAGACGCCGTAAAAAGAAGAATGATCAATATAAGAAAAATCACACCCATAATGGTCAAGGTCTTATTTCGAAGTGTTAGAGAATCCATCATTTTATTGAGAGTTCGATGATAAGCTGGATACGTCCCATCCCCTCTGATAGAGACTCTCGAAGATACATCTCCACTTCTGCTAATGTCCTGCACCTGTCCATCGAGGTTTTTAATACTTTTTAATACAAAATATTTAATAAGAAATAAGAAAACCACCACAAATATTACCCCAATTATAACTAGAAATAGAATAAAATAATCCACTGTTTCTTTTCCCCGCTCGTGAACTAATCTTGATGTTTCTACTTTCAATATAAGAGCCGGGTTTCCAAAGATGTCATTTAATATAGTATAGCCAGCTATCGATGTATCAGAAAGCTTCTGAATAAAGACAGGATTATCTTTTGAAAGGAAAGAAAGAGCTACATGAAAATCTTGCGACATATTGGTGTCATTAAATCTTCGAATTGTAATGGGTAAATGAGTGATCCCGGATAAACGCCCAATTTCGGACTCGTCAAGGTATCGCCCAAGAATGATCGTTCCCCCGACAGGAAGTTTTCCTTTATTGGTGACAGGCCAGGAAGCAAGAAGCATCGGACCCTCAGGAAGGAGAATTATGCCTTTATTAGTGCCAATAACTCCCTGATGATGTAAAAGAACATCATTATCAGAGAGCCCTTTAAAATAATCCGGAACAGGTCTTTCAGTCAGGTCATCAATATCTGAAGCAAAGCTACCCACTATTTTTCCGGATAGATCCAGGTAAGCCATAAGATTGATCTTTAAATTTGTATTAGTATCTGCATTCAAATACCCGATGGAAAAATTTTCATTCTTGTTTTTTATGAAAAAATAGGAATCTTCCCATACAGCCCAATCTCCTGTTGTGCGGTCTATTGTATTAATTGAATCATTAAGGGCATTCTCTACGATCTTAACAGTCTCAATGGAATATTTTTCATCCAGCCTATCAAAGCTATCCATCAGGACGATCTGGGAGGCTCCGTACATGAATATGAACATTACACAGACCACAATGGTCACGATCAATAATGTCTTCGCGCGCAATTTCATATAATATTCCTGGAACTTTCCTATGACGAATATTGTCTCATTAAATTCTCGATCTTCTTACTTTCAATAATATCATTAAAAACCAATACTATGCCAACAATAGATCCCTCGTCCCTGATCGGTGTCCCGATAATATCCACAGGTGTCCTCATACCATTTTTAGAGACCAGGTATGTTTGATCGGCAAGGCCATAGAACATCCCTTCTTTTATTACTTTTTTTACAGGATCTTCGACCTGCATGTCTGTTCCTTCGATCACTACATTGAACACCGTTGACAGCTTTTTTCCCAGGGCTTCTTTTTCATTCCAGCCACTCAATGCCTGAGCTATTGGATTAATTAATTTGATATTTCCATCTTTATCTGTAGCAATTACCGCATCCCCTATACTGTCAACAGCTGTCTCCAACCACTTTTTACTTTCCCTTAACTTCTCATAGCCCTCTTTTAACTTCTTCTCCATCTTGTTTTTATAAAAAGCGATTTCAATATTTATCAGCAATTCCCTGTCTTTGAATGGTTTTATTAAATATGCATAAGGCTCTGATATTTTTGCCCTTTGAAGAGTTTCATCATCAGAATATGCGGTCAGATATATTATGGGAATATCTGAAAAAGAATGTATTTTGATGGCCGCCTCGATACCATCCATTTCCCGGTTCAAATTAATATCCATTAATATAAGATCGGGATTATTTTCTTTTACCTTTTCAATGGCCTTCTCTCCTGAGGATACTATCGCTGGAACATCATATCCAAGGTTTTTCAACCGTCTCTGTATATCCATTGCAGTAATCGCTTCATCTTCTACAACTAGGATCTGTTTATTTGGTGTCATTTTATCCCTCTAAAATTTATCTGGAATTCTGTCCCCCCATCCCTCATAAGTTTGATCTGACCATTGAGTTGACTTTCTGCAAGTTGTATCACCAGATTTAGACCCAATGATCTGGTATTTCGAATGTCCAGATTCTTCGGAATTCCTATTCCATCGTCACTCACAGTAAGCTGGAACATATTATCCTCTTTTTTTCTAAAGCTAATTTTGATCGTTCCCGGTCTCCCACCAGGAAATGCATATTTCAGGGAGTTCATAAGAAGTTCATTGATGATCAATCCGCAAGGGACTGAATTATTAATATCCAGGGTAACATCTTCCACATCAATTTCTAATTTTACATCATTTGTCCTCCCATAAGAATCCAGAAGGTTGGATGCCAGTTCAAAAATGTAATCTTTAAGATCAATGTTTTCAAAGTCTTTTGATTGGTAGAGTTTTTCATGAACAAGGGCTATAGAATATATCCTGTTATTACTATCATTAAAAATATTGATATACTTTTGATCGTCAAGATTTTGCGTTTGAAGCCGCAAAAGGCTGGAAACCACCTGCATATTATTTTTAACACGATGATGGATCTCCCGCAGAAGTACTTCTTTTTCATGAAGGGATTTATTGAGCTGCAAAGTGCGTACTTCAACCATTTCCTCAAGATGATCACGGTAACCCTTAAGAGTCTCAAGCATTTCGTTTATTGATACTGAAAGGTACGATATCTCATCCTCTCCATCAACTGCCACAATAACGGAAGGATCCTTGCTTTTCTTTATCTGGGTGACATCATTATTCAGCCTTAAGATCCTTGAAAGAACATGTTTTTCTATCAAAAACAAAGATATACTGCCAAAAATAAGTCCGATGGAAATAAGTGAGATCAGTAAATAATTTACACTCACTTTTCCCTGATTATAGATCTCCCTGGGCAGATCCACGCGCAATATCAGGGATGGAGAATCATTGATCTCATTGATCAGTGTATATCCTGCAACTCTCATTTCATCCAATGGCCGAACGATTATTTGTTTATCCGAAGAAAATGATAGAAGGACATCCTTAAAATCGTCAGGTATTTGTTCATTATCCAGGCGGTGAATGGTTAGAGACATATGAGTGATGGAGGCCAGACGTAATAACTCCTCATCATCAAGAAATCTACCAAAAATTAACGTTCCCCTGGCTGGACCTTCCCCATCACTATTTAGGATCGCATATGATGATATAAGAAATATCCCCTCAGGAAACAGGACAATACCACTTTGGCAGTCCTTTGGATCGCTGTGGTTTAGAAGCAGGCTATCATTCTTGACCAGTTTTTTCGCGCTATCTGAGATCGGCACTTCTATATTGTTCTGGATATCGAATCCCTTGGCAAAGACCGTCTCCCCCCTGGAATTTAAATAAATTATCAAATTTAGCCGCAATCCTGCCATAGACTCATCTCCCAGGCTCGAATTGATATATTCTGGATTTAAATCCTCGATAAATTCATAGGTGTCATCCCACCATGCCCAATCACGGTTCACTGTTTTTAAATTATTTACATCATCAGAAACAGCATCCATTGCTCGATTGACATTTATTTCAACATCCCTTTGCTCAACTTTGATAAAACCATCGTCAATGATAAATGTCGAAAGGGCATACAGAAATGCAAATGAGCACAGGAAAGTTATTACTATAAGGAATAATGTTTTTCGCCTCAGATTCATAATATCCCCTCAAGCAAACAGAGAACCTGGATCATGCCAGCCACAGTGCTTGTTCTTCCTATTAAATTATAAAAAACAACAGCGGGAGATTTAATGATAAACAAACCGAAAACTGTGGAAAAAAATAATATCGTAACTACCGCTAATGTAAAGAATGTCTTATTTTTGTTTTGACTTTGCATGGTGAAATATACTATAAAAACCGGAACTACCGACAATATGCTTAAACGAATTGACACTGCAATTAAAA
>JAPMTR010000107.1 GCA_026552975.1 Candidatus Methanoperedens sp. | reverse complement strand
GTGCTAAATTTATGAATGTGGTCTAAGCTGATGGAAAATTGAGTTGGAATGAGAACTAAATGAAACTAAAGAAAGTTGTTAAGTTTTTCGGAGATACTGTCTGATATGAAAGAGTTATCTGTCATTGCGGGCAGGGAAGGAGAAGCACTATGAAAAAGAGTATTTGTTTAGCTCAGACACAATTCCTGTCTGAGTACCTTTTCAAGCTCATCAAATCCATTCTTCCCCTGCAATCTGGCAGTCGCCAGCAAAGAAGCAATGTACTGATAATTTTCTGCTCCCTTCACTGACCTAAAACAACCAATGATTTTTCGCATAATAACATGCTCCCTTATAGCCTGTTCTGCAAGATTATTAGTTGGTTCCATTCCAGGATAAAGCAGACAAGTGAACCAGCAGCCACAACCATTTTTGAGATATGTCAAGGGTTTCTTGAGTTCTTTAAATTCGCTATATTTAACAATAATACCCTCCAATTCCTTCTCAAACAAGTCTTTCTGTTCCATTCTCTCTGCCATAGAAGGATCTCTATCCAGAAAATCCCTCAATTCTTTGAAACATGAATGAATGTCTTCGGATAATCTCTTTCCGTTATCTGATACATCGATGCAGGCATCAACTACACGTAAGAGATGTGCCCAACACCGTTGAAGCTTCATCCAACTATATGCCCGCCATCCATCGGATCCATTCGCTCCTTTTGGTTCTTTGCCGAGAATTTCTTCAAGGACCTTCTTACCTCTGGATTTTCGAATAACGACGAGCGTATCATTAGTTTCTGTCCTGAATATCCAGAGCCACCAGTTTTCTCCATTGACTTTGATTCCGGTTTCGTCTATGTATCTCCATTTTGCTCGACGTATCTTTTGAATCTTTTCATCATAATCATTTTTGCAGGCATTGCCTACTCTTAATAGTATATCATGAATTCCCTTCGGGCTGATTTCAAAATTATTGTACTTCAACGCAAAGTCTTGTATTTTCCTTATTACGCCCCTCAAATGGAATTTGAGCATCACAATATAAACAAGGAGGAATATTCCAAAGTTTCCAGTTTTCGGACAATCGGGATGCTTTGAAAAGAATTTATGTCCGCAATCTTTGCATTTTACTTTCCAGCGATTGTATTGGGTGACTTTAATTTTCTGTGGCGGCGGTAGTTCTTCAATTACTGAGGTTTCGTATTCGTCCTGTTTTTCAATATTGCCACGACCGCATTTCTCACATTGTTCTGCAATTACATCTATTATTTCATCTGGCTGTTTTGTTGGGCGAGTTGCTCCTTTGTGTCCGTTTGGAGCACCACGTTTTTTAGGAGTGGGAGTGTTTTCAGTTGATTTTTGTGCTTTTTGTAATTTTCTTGCTGATGGTGGTGTGTTGGGATTTTCGTAGTAAAGTAACTTCTTTTTAAGTTCTTCATTTTCCTTTTTAAGATTATCATTCTCTTTCTCAAGCTCTTGATTTCGGTGTAATGTTTCTTCAAGTTGCTTGATATAATCTCGAGGACTCAATCTTCACACACCACAACGTAAACGGTTTTGTTCAAATACTCTTTAGGGCAATCGATTTTTGCTCCGGTACCGAATTTTGTGACGGTTTTCTGGAAGAATCCTATTACTCCTTCTGTCAGGAGGAGTTTGCCTTTTTCGATTTCAATTTTTTTCATTAGGTAGTTTAATATATATTAATATATATTAACCTTTCGGTAAGATTGGCTTTTAAGGTTGATAATTGATAAAAACGAGAACTAAAAAGAGTTAGCTAAACAAATACCATTTTTTATATTATGTATACTATGAATCCATATTCAAAAAAGGTGAAACATTATGGGACTTGATTTTTTGATCTTTTTATTGAGTTTGTATATTATCTATCTCTTATTCCTGATGGTTAGAGAAAGATTAAAAGCAAAAAATGAAGTTTACGATAGGACTACTCATCTAATCACAAATACCTTATTGGTTCTTACAATTTTTCTTGTGATCGTCGTTATAGTATTATTGCTTGGTTTTTTTGGTGGTTATGATATTGTGAGGTTTCTCAGCTCTTCATTTCCTTTATTATTTTCAGTAATTGGAGTAGCATTTATATTTTTAAGAATTAAATATACACGCTCTCAGCAACGAACTTATGATTTGACGTCTCTGGTCTTAGTTAGCGGATTGTTAGTCCTTTCAGTTTTAACAGCAACCATTGGAGCCTTACCGGGCTTAATCAATGTTATCATAACAGGATTTCTTATCAGGAAAGCTCGATATTTTAAGCATGCATTATATATCGTTCTAATACTCAGTGCATACCGGGTATATCCTGACTTTATGGGTATCATGGGTTACAAAACTTGAAATGGTCGAAAAGCGCACACAGTAGAAATAGTGTAAAAAGATCTTATTTAAAGCCAGCGCCGTGCTGGAGGGGAGACAAATTCGAAAGAAAATGTAAATAGAGGAAATGACGACATTTGGCGGTAAGGCAAATAAAATCCGGGTTAACACATCCCCACGAAATTCCTGAGCATCTTCAACCCGACATCCCCGCTCTTTTCAGG
>JAPMTR010000057.1 GCA_026552975.1 Candidatus Methanoperedens sp. | reverse complement strand
TTGACACCAATATTTTTATTTATTCGGCTCTTGATCATCCAAAGTATGGAAATCCCTGCACGCAACTTATTCATGAAGTTGAATCTGGAAAAACTGAAGTGAAGATAACCAAGAGGTTCACAAACAATTAGATTTTTAATTTTACGGAGTTCATCATGAAGTTGCAAAACATCTATCATTTCCCTTTAAATCTTTCCCTGTTGTGCTGCCGGGGTTCGTTTTAAGTTCGTTTAGTTTGTTGCTAATTTTCAATTGAAGGCATATGCTAAAAATCTGCTATTCCTATCCTTGGTATTTTTTTTTATATATTTGTTTACACGAACGCTAAGAAATTTATATAGAATAAATCTGCGTTCATCGGCGTTTATCTGCGGTTTGTTTTTTTCGGATTTTAGTAACTAATATTTGATGGCATAAGTATAAAGCTTATCTTAAATTTTCATGATGCTTTGAATATCAAAGAAACTGATTTCAGACAGGATCACAAGATCATGACTTTCTCTACAACATCTTTTCGAAATCTTCAAGAGTAAGACCGGCAGCTTTGATCAAATTTCTTAACAAACCGGGTTTTAATTCCTTATGTTTTGGAACAGATAATGTTACCTTAGATTCTTCTTTCCTTAAAACAAATGACTCCCTACCTGTCGGTGAGGAATCCATCCAAATCTGGAAAATGCTTTTATAGCTTCCATTCCTGAAATTATTTTAAGTTTGGACATCATGCGACTACTTCAACTATTCTCGCGGCCGGATTCGTTAAATAAGACTTAATATCATCTTCACCCAATGACTCAAGACATGCCTGTATGGCTTCTTTAATATTTTCCAGAGCTTCTTCCATTGTATCCCCCTGTGAAAAACAGCCTGGAAGGCTCGGACAGCTGACTACATATCCCCCAACCTCTTCATCCTCTTCTAAGACGACCTTAAGATGCATACTATTCTTTATTAAAGTCTGTGTTTATATTCTTTAGCATTATTTATATCCATAGATTCCATGAAAGTAGGTTTGTTCTTTCAAACCAGGAAATTTGGAACAGAGAATCCCTCTGATACTTTTCGGATTTGTATTTTAGGAGAAAAACCAGGACACACAACACACCTCGCGCGCCCGTCACGGATGCGCCCGGATACGCCGATGCGGTTTTCGCGCTCGATCAAGAATGGGGGTCCCGGGCAGAAAAACAAAAAGCAATGGTCGATCGGGTCTAAAAAAAAGTTCTTCTCACCTATGATATCATTTAAATAACTAGCAAACTAATAATTAAACATGCAATTTACCATAAAACTAGAAGAATCTGATGAAGGCGGATATACTGCCCAATGTCTTGAAATTCCTGCCGCTATCAGTGAAGGGGAAACAAGAGAAGATGCTTTAGAAAATATTAAAGAAGCAATTCAATTGGTCCTTGAAGTAACCCAGGAACAAGCTCGTTCATACACAGAAGTCTTTAAAGTGGAAGTCGCTTATGCCTAAACTTCCCTCAATATCTGGCAGAAAAACTATCAGGTGCCTGAATAGATTAGGTTTTATCATAGTACGCCAGAGGGGAAGCCATGTGTACATGCAAAGAGAAGCAGCAACTGTTACCATACCATTGCATGATCCAATTAAGAAAACAACTCTAAAAAGTATTTTAAATCAAACAGGGATTTCATTGGAGGATTTTCTAGAAAATCTTTGAAAATCAAAGAAACTGATTTCAGACAGGATTACAGGATCAACAGGATACGTCTATGCTGCTTCGTCCTCGATCAAGAATGAGGATCATGGGCAGAACAATAAATAACAATGGTCGTATTCTGTGACTTCTGTTTCCTTGACTGATGATCTATCTTCTACGGATTCCGGGATATTTCTAACAATCACATCATTATAATAAGTATAATTATTATTAATTTAATACGATAAATTTAAGTAGTAAGAATAAGTCTTTTAATTGAATTGTCGTTTTCAAGTAGGATAAATTGAAAATTGTTTGCAATGGGTAGGATAGGATATGAAAATTAAAAAGTCATTGGAATTAAAAACATTTAGAAATTCGATCGAAAAAGGAATTATATTATTGTTGTCTATATTACTATTGAGCAATTATGCGAGTGCAGCAAGTGTCACTTATTATCTCAATGCAACTTCAGGTGTGAACATTGGTGCAGATGGGACTACAAATGTAAATTCCGGTAATGATGTAGGAATTCCACCTATTATAACAGCATTATTGGATACGACAAGCAGTAATTCAGGGAGTGCAAGATCTGCAAATCATCCAACCGCATTATATACTCACTCAAGGTGGTATTTTACTTCTGATTATAATCAACCAACACAAATTGGAGCTAATCCTTCAGGAAGCGCACGTCTTAGAGGGGGTTCAACGAATGATAAAGTGATCGTAAGGCTTTATGATTATGATTCTTCTACAGGAACAAAAACATTAATAGGTTCAAGCCAGATAATTTCAATAACAAGTAGTACATGACTTTCGGACAAAGCCCATTTTTTCAACAGATTAAAGTGAATAACATTTAAGTATTAGTAGTTATATATAATAACTACAATGACTGAAAAAGA
>JAPMTR010000041.1 GCA_026552975.1 Candidatus Methanoperedens sp. | reverse complement strand
TCTTGCCAATAATACAGGGACTTACTCTACTTCATGGTCAAATTCAAGCCAGACCTGTGTAGCATATTGTCATGATCCCAATGGGGCATACAGTGGAGGGGATACTCTTGCGGTCTGGACGAATACAAATAAAAGAACGTGCACATCATGCCATGATTATCCACCCGTAACCACCCGAAATAATGTAGTTCATACTGCCAGTACTAATTGTGATGGATGCCATGGTACAGGTGCATCATCAGGAACACAAACGGGGCATATTGATGGAATTATAAACGCAGCTGGATCCAACTGTGCTTCCTGTCATGATATCAATGCTACAATCGCTCCTTCTGATAAAAGAATTGACTTTGAAGCATTTGATAAAGGAGTTCACAAGGACCTTAACTCGGGTAAGAACAAAGCCTGCTGGGCATGCCATGGAGACGGGACGGAACCGACAGGTCATCCTTCGAATTATAAAACACCCAAAAAATGCAGCAATGATAACTGTCACTCCCTGAACCAGGATTACCGTGCCCCGATGGTTTATTCACACTTCAAGAATGCAAGCCTCAACAACAACCCCACAAATGCATTGAATTATAATATCACAACATCAAATAATTGTGAGGAATGCCATGCCAACGGCGCGATGAGCCAGGGCAAAAATATTGTATCGACAGCATCACATTATGCAACTTTTGATCTTCCTGAGAGTATAAATTGCATATACTGCCATCTTAACGAAGATAATTCAAAAAAATGGGGTAATGCCACTCTTATCAATAAGAACAGGACAACACTTGTTGAACTTGACAGGGCGAAAACTAAGTTCAAGGTCAAAGCAGGTGAGTCCATCAATATTGATTCAAGGTTCAAATTGAAATTGCTTGAAGTTTCAAAAGACCGGACTGCTCTTATTGAACTTTTCAAAGATGGTGCCCTGGTAGATACAACTCCTGCTGATGCAGGGAATTATACATATGAAGAAACTTTAACAATTGATAATTCAAGTATAAAAGTACCTGTAATAGTCCTGAATTTCACAGGATTCTTTTACTCCGGTAATTCAAGTTTTGTCCAGTTCGAAGGTTTCAGGACAAAGCGGGTTCACGCAGAGAATAAGGCGACTTCATGCTACCTATGCCATGTCAATTCAAAACAACAAATAAAATACAGGGTAATAGAACGAGTTAATAATACTAAAGACGATATTTATTACACAGAGGAACTTGTTAATTTTACTGACAGGAAAGAATATAATGAAACGGAGGCTTTCAAAGTACTTTCAAATATAATAGATACTGATGGGAATGTAGATGTTGAATTAGAAAATAAAAAAGTACTTTTCGAAGGTGATATCTGGAACATCTCGAATGATTATAGTCTTCAGGTCAAAGGAACTACAAAAGAAAATGATGAAGTTTATGTTTATATCAATGCAGGGAAATACACTTTTGAAGATATTGTCAAAAAAGGAGAGATATTTGAGTTTGATCCCGCAATAGATTACCTGGGATACCAGCCAAAGAATGTCACGATCTTCAGGGCGAAAGTTACCGATATAATACATACACAGACAAAAGCCATGGTCATTTTGAAAGAAGTTATGGCCCTTTCCCCTGATATTCGTAAAGTAGAAGAAAAACAGATCATTGAAGGATATAATACCAGCTGGCTCTGGGAAAATTCAACGATTTCCTCAGGGAAGATACCTGAGAGCTTCCATTCACCCCAGATGATCGATGGAAAAGATGGTGGACCAGATTGTCTTTCCTGCCATGGGGTGGATAGTTTTTCACAGAAAAAGGTAGTTGCCCTTGGAAATCATGAAACCCTCAATGGGGGAAGAAATGGTGCATGTTATGCCTGCCATGGCGGAAATGAAAATATCTTGAGCCACCCCACAGGATTCAGGGCCCCAAGAACGTGCCAGAGCTGTCATGCAGGAACTGAAAATAATTATAGCGCTGTTTACATCGGGGATGAAGAGCACAAAAATGAAATATGTGAAAATTGTCACATTGAAGAGTCACATACACTAAAAGTTTTTGATGTTATACCTTCTGTAAAAAAGATGACTATAATCAAGCAGGAAAATAAGACGATCTTGAAGGGTTTTGCCTCTGCAGGATATAAAATGAAGGTCAGGGGAGCAAGATATTATATTGACTCTCAACAGGAGATATTTGAATTATCTCCTGTTGATGGAATATTTGATTCCCAGACAGAAGAGATCTTCGCACAGATCAATGTTTCAGGAATATCAGCTGGTAATCATAATGTATTTGTTGAAGCAATGGAACGGGATAATAAATGGGGAGCTCCTGAATCCCTTGAGGTTAATGTGGATGGTCAAGACATAAAGATAGCGGGAGAAAATGATGTTGGACTCGGAATCCTGGCAGGGGGATTGACTCTTATCTTGATCTTTATCAACCAGATAATTCGCGCCTATCTAAGTTCAGTGATCAAAATTTAATCTTAATTTTTTAATTTTGATCAAGTTTTTTGATCTGCTGAACTATATCTGAAGGGCTGCGTGCAACAATAATTCCTGCTTCCTCAAGAGCCTTTATTTTTCCTGCTGCTGTTCCTACACCCATTGATATTATTGCCCCTGCGTGTCCCATGGTCTTTCCCGGCGGGGCTGAAACACCTACGATATAAGTTATGACAGGCTTACTCATCTTCTTAATAAAATCAATCGATTCTTCCTCAGCAGTTCCCCCTATTTCACCCACCATTGCGACGGCGTGCGTTTGTGGATCTTCTTCAAACATCTGTAAAATATCAATAAATGACGTCCCATTCACAGGATCGCCTCCAATACCCACTGAAGCTGACTGTCCGATGCCATTCTTTGAAAGCATGTCAACTATTTCATAGGTCAGGGTCCCGCTTCTTGATACGACCCCGATATTGCCGGCTAAATGAATAGAATTTGGCATGATCCCTATCTTTGAAGCGCCTGGAACTGTAATGCCCGGGCAATTTGGCCCCAGCAGCCTTGAGGATGTGGTTTTAAGATAAGAGCATACTCTCATCATATCATGGACAGGGATGCCTTCAGTGATGCATGCAATTAATTCGATCCCGCTATCTGCAGCTTCAAAAATAGCGTCTGCTGCAAATTGTGGGGGAACAAAAATTACTGAAACCCTGGCGCCTGTTCTTTCCACAGCTTCTCTTACAGAATCAAATACGGGGACGTTCTGGACTTTGACGCCGCCTTTTCCAGGAGTTACGCCTGCTACGATCTTTGTCCCGAAGTCTATCATCTGTTTTGTATGGAACATTCCCTCTTTTCCGGTTATTCCCTGAACAACTACTAATGTATCTTTATTAATTAAGATTCCCAAGTTCTACAACCCCTTTTGCTGCTTCTTCTGTTGATGTTGCCATATGTATCCCGTGTTTTTCAAGCATGGCCCTTCCTTCTTTTTCATTTGTCCCTGATAGCCTGACAATAAGCGGTTTTTTCAATTCAGGGATCTTTTCAATTATCCCGCGTGCTGCTTCATCGCATTTTGTCATTCCCCCGAAAATATTGAAAATTATCGCTTTTACATTTACGTTGGATGAGACAATACTAAGCGCAGCCTTTACCTGCTCCGCGCTTGCTCCAGCCCTGACATCCATGAAATTCGCAGGTCGTCCCCCGTATTGCGTGACCATATCAAGTGTTGCCATGGCAAGTCCTGCGCCATTGACAATGCATCCTATATCGCCATCAAGTCCCACATAACTCATCCCGTTCTTCTTTGCGACTTCCTCAAGAGAGTCTGATACTTCTTCTTTAAGAGCATGCCTGAACATGGCATTATCGTCAATTATCATTTTCCCGTCAAGTGCGATGATGCCACTTTCTGTTTCTGCCAGTGGATTTATCTCAACAAGCTGGCAATCATTCTCTATGAAAAGACGGTATAATTTCCGTATGATGTCGATCATTTCACGACTTTTGTTCCTGTCCAGTGAATTTGCGATCGTTCTTGCCTGATGATCCTGCAAACCTGCAAGTGGATGAATGTGTATCTTCATTATCTTTTCAGGGGAATTCCTTGCCACTTCTTCAATATCTATTCCGCCGCTGGAACTTGCCATTATGACAGGACATTTTGCCTGCCTGTCAATGGTTATTCCAAGATACATCTCTTTTAAGGGTTGTCTGTATTCCTCAACAAGCAGTTTTTTCACAGGAAATCCTTTTATTTCCATTGCGAGGATACGCTGTGCATTCTGTTTTGCTTCGGTTGTGCTTTTCACTACTGCGATCCCGCCGGCTTTTCCGCGCCCCCCTGTCAGAACCTGGGCTTTTAAGACCGCATCTCCCATCTGTTTTGCTGCATCTACGGCGCTGTTTACATCTAAAGCAAGGATGCTTTTCGGAATGGGAATGTCAAATTTTTTGAATATTTCCTTGGCGGTATGTTCATAGAGTTTCATGATTAATCCTTCGTGGTTTTTGTATTTCTTAAATTCCTGAACCCAGCTTCAATCTATTATCTTGAATATTCTTATTTAAACCTGCTTGAATAGATGACCACTGACAATATTATGTCTGGGGCATCAATATTCCCGTATCACCCTGTAATCAGAAGTCCTCTCAACAGGTATCCTCCCGGCATTCTTTATCAAATGAATGAGCCTGTCCTTTGGCATATATTCAGGCGCTGCGCCGCCAGCGGCATGCGTGATCCGCTCTTCCATAACAGTTCCATCAATGTCGTTCGCGCCATAGGCAAGCGCTATCTGCGACAGCTTTTCACCGAGCATGACCCAGTAACTTTTGATATTATCGACATATCCTGTCAGTAAAAGTCGTGAGACTGCGATCACTTTGAGATCATCAAAACCTGTCGGTCCCTCCATTACAATTCCTTCATTCTTCAGGTATGTATTTTCTGGATGGAACCTCAGAGGAATGAACGCCTGGAATCCCTTTGTCTTTTTCTGCAGCTCCCTTATCCTCAAGATATGGTCAACCACATCCTCAGGGGTCTCGATATGACCGTAAAGCATCGTTGCGTTGCTTTTTATCCCGATGTCATGGGCGGTTTCCATGATCTCAAGCCATTTCTCACCGCTAATTTTATCAGGACATATCTTTTTCCTTGTTTCTTCATTGAATATCTCAGCCCCACCGCCTGGAAGACCGGTAAGTCCGGCTTTCTTAAGACGCAAAAGCACTTCCTGGATGCTTAATCCGGAGACTTTTGCAAGATGCGCCACTTCAACTGCAGTAAATGCTTTTAATGACATGATAGGGTATTTTCCATGGAGCTTTTCCAGGACGTTCACATAATATTCAAAAGGCAGAGCCGGATTCAGTGAACCCACTATGTGTAGTTCTGTTGCGCCCATGTTCGAAGCCTTTTGGGCTTTTTCCATAATCTCATCAATTGAAAGTGTGAAAGCACCCTTTTGGCCATCCTCCCTGAAATAGGCACAGAACTTGCATTTTGAGGCGCAGACATTGCTGTAATTTATATGGCAGTTCGATACAAACATTACCCTGTCGCCTACGGTTTTTTTGCGGACGTGGTCAGCAAGTGCTCCTATAAGATTAATATTCTTTGACTTCATGAGAACTAAACCATCCTCAAAATCCAGTTCTTCAGATGCCATTGATTTTTCTATTATCTGCGATAGTTCTTCCATTAAGTCGTTCCTATATGCGAAAGATAGATAAAAATCCTTTCAAAACCCAAATACGATCATCAATTCCAGGGCCTGGCTACTCATCGCCATAATAATCAATTTCAACTGGTACTGATACTGGCACAGGTTCAGGCTCATAATTAGGTGGATAATTCAAAATTCTTTGAAGCAAAGACAATTTATTTTTCTTTGTCTTGACAACTTCACGGGTTTTTTCAATATTGCGATTTGCAGTTATTGTTTTTTCTTTAGGTACATCCCGGAACCGTTCTTCTTCCTTTGTGGGTTGAATTACACGATATGTAACATAAGAAAATATGCCGGTAAAAGACTCTTTGAATTGATGGCTCTCCCCGGGCATCAAAAATACACTCTCAGTTGTAAAATCATTTGACCCATTTGTGCTCTCTAAATGAAATCTTACCCAGAATTCTCCCCTGGCATTATCGATATTTTTTAAAGTTGCGATAAAGTCAAACTCATCTTTATAACGACGATCGGAAATATGCCAGTCTACAGTGCTATTTAATATGATCGGTACATTTTCTATGTACGATTCTTTTTCAAAATATGTAACTGTAGTCGTATATGGTTCCTGTTCAGTATAAAATTCCTTTTCCTTAAAAGATTCAACGGTCACGAACGGAATATTCAATATAATCAAAAGAATTATAATAGTTATACTTAGGATAACCCAACGGTCAAGGATTCTTTTCAGGTTCATTTTTCACTTTCTTATTATTTGTGACTTATTTAAACAATTTGCTACCGACTCAATTTATATCCCTTTATATCATCAACTGCTATATGGAATCTGCGGATTCACTATTTAGCGGAACAAGCGATGCTTTATGCATTTTATGTCGCGGAGCAAAATTACTATGCGGCAAGCAGAGATGTCCTGTTCTTATGAAATTTTATTCGAACGTAAAGGTCAAACCCCTGACTGACAGCCTGAATATCGATGGTTCTTCGCCACCCGGTGTTTTCATCGGAAGGATAGGGTATCCATATGTTTCAGTTGGGCCGCTCATCCCGCCAACATACGGAGATACAACTCTCCTGGATACTCCTGAAATGTGGATCGGAAAGAGTATCGATGATATAGTGGATTTCCGTTCCCAGCTTGTCCGGGGCAAATATCTAGTCCATATTAGAGATCTTGACAGCAGCAAGATCGTAGAAGCCACACGTGAAATGGCTCTGTGTGCATCCCCGGTGGACGTTGAAGCTGAATTTCTGAAAAAACCTCATGCACGGCTCGTTCTTGATGATGAGGTACAGCCATTTGGCCCTACTGCCCCACTTAAGAAGATCGATGTGGGAAATACAAAATTCGACCAGAGGATGGAGAAGGCGCATAACGATACAGACCTCAAGGCAAAAGACGCGGTCCTGGAACTTTACAAAAAGGACACTCTTGTTTCAAGTATCCAGAAAGCTTTCTCAGTCGGAGCGTTCGGAGAGGGAAAAGCGCGCCGTTTTGTCCCGACAAGGTGGAGTATAACCGCTGTTGATAGCATGATCGGCGCTGAACTTATGGAGAAAATGAAGGATTTTCCAATTATTAATGAATTCCTTGTTTTTGAATCCTGGCAGCTTGATAACAGGTTCGTCGTCCTGATGATGCCCCGCGCCTGGAGCTATGAGCTTATTGAGGCATGGTATCCCAATACTGTGTGGAACCCCTTTGGAAAAGATGTGGCGATAATGTCCTCCTCAGAAGGATACGATGGCAGGACGACGTACGCCCAGATCGGAGGCTGCTACTATGCGGCGCGCCTGGCTGTGAATGAATATCTTGTCAGGGAAAAAAGACAGGCGCGAGTTGTTATATTGCGGGAGGCCCATCCCGGATACATCATGCCTGTGGGTGTATGGAATGTCAGGGAGAATGTGAGGGCTGCACTCCTGGCGCCGTCACATAAATTCTCGACGCTTGACGAGGCTTTTGCATATATTTCCACAAGACTTGTTATTCCACGATCGCGCTGGGTCAAGGAAAGCACGGTCTTGAAGGAAACACTGTTCCAGCGGGGGCTTGAGGATTTCTTTGGGTAATTCGTAATCTTTGTTGTCTTAATTTTTCAGTGCGGCATTTA
This sequence comes from Candidatus Methanoperedens sp., assembly GCA_026552975.1. GTDB lineage: Archaea > Halobacteriota > Methanosarcinia > Methanosarcinales > Methanoperedenaceae > Methanoperedens. The sequence continues at coordinate 12,011 of JAPMTR010000041.1, read as the reverse complement.
TTCTTTCTTTTCACAAGGTTTAATGCCAGGCACAATTATTTAAATAACATAAGCATTATGTAATTAAGGGAGTATCGAAATTATATCCAATCCAATGGAGGAACTGATATGGTAAAAATTGAAGGGATATGCAAAGAAGTTTTAGATAAAACAGAATGGGTTGCTATTGCAACCTGTGGTGATAGCGGTCCACATATAGTGGCGACATGGGGAGGTTATGTGAAGGCATTAGGCAATAATGATAGCGGAATAATCGTTATTCCAGCTGGATATTATCATATAACCGAGGAGAATCTAAAAAAGAATAACCGGGTGGAATTGCTGACTGCTACAAAACAAGTCAAAGGTACCAATGGCCACCCAGGACAGGGATGTAGCATCTCAGGAAGAGGAGAAATTCAAACCTCAGGAAAATTTGCGGATCTGGCAAAATCGAAATTTTCCTGGGCAAGAGGGGCACTGGTTATTACAGTGGAAAATGTTAGCACACAGCTGTAGTAACATGTGCGTGAATTCCAGGTGCAAACGACATGGAACACGGATTGTGCGGATGACGCGGATTCACACGGATATGATCGATCTGTTTTAAAAACCACAGAGCTCACAGAGGACACAGAGAAAAATGGCAAAACTCTGAGATCTCTGTGGTTGATTCCATATGAAATATTACTTATTATGAACGAAAGATTTGGGTCAGAAATCCCAAATCTGCGCGTATCCGCGCAATCCGTGTTCTATAACCTGATATTCTTATCTCTTAACTAATGAAACTTGAAAACGACTTTATAATCTACTTCTCGATAATCGTTTCCTCTATCTTAATCCCAAAATGCCTCGCTGCCGCCTCGAAATACACCAGAACCTCATCACCTTCCGAAAGCGCAGTCACAGGTATGGGCTTTCCATCTGCGCCGACAAGTTTTATAGTCTCTGCGTTCTGGAGGAGTGTCTTTATCCTTGTTCCCTCCACCTCTGCTTCCACAAGCATCAGTGGTCTGCGCTCTATTTTGACCCTCCCGACAACTGCAGGGCGTGATTCACCTTCTGAATCAATTATCAGTACTTCATCCCCGGATGCCAGTTCCGAGAGGTAGCGCGTTTTCTCGCCCACCCTGATATAAGCATGCACTGCACCTGCGTTGACCCTGAAAGGGCGTGCTGCGACATATGGGCTTTCTTCAGATTCCGAATGCACAAGGAACAATCCGTTGCTTTGCGAACCGATGAGCATACCTTCTCCGAGAACCATAAGCGAAGCGGTATCAACGCATACGCGGTCACCCATACCTACGGCTTTTACCTTTGTCACTCTGGATTTGACAAGAGGAATTTTTTCTATTCCCGACCTGTCCCTGACAGCTGTCACTTTCTTTATCTCGGAAAAGTTATCGGTATCCAGAAATACACCATCTGAGCCATGCTCAAGCGTTTCAAGAGCTAATTTTGCTTCTTCTGCGTTCTGGACGCCTGCTATTATCTCAACATCAAGTTTTTGCAGTCCTGCTATGAGGTTTTCAAGAGGAATTACTTTCCAGTCCGTGCCAACTACGATCAGGTAATCGCAAGATTTTCCAAGTTCGACAGCGAACTGTTCATATTTCTTATTCTTTATGACAACATAACCGGCGACGGTTTTTCCTTCCCTTGCCAGACGCTGCGCGTGTCCAATATCCTGAGAATTTGAAAAATCAGAGGGCAGCTTGCTTGTTCCATCACCTTCACTGTCTTTGCCAACAACTACGATGTCTGCATCTTCTGATGGCGCTGCGATCTTGATGTTCCCAAGTTCACGGACTTTTGATATATCCTCTGCTTGCAGGAATACAAAATCAGCACCCGATTCAAGCCCTGTTGTCACTCGCGGCTTATTTTCTTCCCAGGTATTGCCGTCCGCTTTTATCCATACTGACTTTTCTTTCTTCACCGCAGAGCCTCCATGGCATCCTCCACGCTTGCGCCTTTGTGTACAACGAGCGTGAGTGCACGTGTCATAGCTGTTGGATTCTCGTGCTGGAATACATTTCGACCTATTGCAACGCCTCTGCCTCCTGCATCTATCGATGCTCTTACCATTTCAAGGAATTCCTCATCAGTATTGGTCTTTGGACCTCCTGCCATAACAACAGGCACAGGACAGCCGTCAACAACTGACCTGAAGCTGTCAATATCTCCCGTAAAATTAGTCTTTATGATATCTGCGCCCAATTCAGCGCCTGCTCGTGCAACATGAGCTACAAGTTCTGCATCATTTGAATTCTTTATGTCCTTCCCGCGCGGGTACATCATGGCAATGAGAGGCATTCCCCAGGTGTCGCATTGTTCTGCAACTTCGCCCATTTCAGTCAGCTGATCTGCTTCTGTTTCTGAACCGATATTGACGTGTATGCTCACAGCGTCAGCTCCCATTTTGATGGCTTCTTCAACTGTGCATACCAGCACTTTATCATTCGGATCAGGTCCAAGCGCTGTTGATGCGCTCATGTGGATGATAAGCCCGATATCCCGGCCATAGCCGCGGTGTCCATGTTTTGCCATGCCTTTTTGCAGAAGGACGGCATTTGCCCCACCATCTGCAACTCTATTCACCATTTCAGCCAGGTTTACAATACCCCTTACAGGCCCCATAGAGATCCCATGATCCATTGGTATGATTACCATGTTCCTGCTTTCCCTGTCCATTATCCTTTCCAGTCTTATTTTCTTTCCAATTTCTGACAATCAAATCACCTTTATTTTGTGTTAGTATGTGACACACTAACATATTAGGGGCGATATATATAATTTGCGTTTGAGTTAGGATCGAAAAGTCTTACTTTCCGAATTTATCCTGGATCAACTGCCATAATTCAGATCCACCAGAACCATATTCCTTCAGATTGGTATGCGTACCATGGAGTCTTCCAGGTATCGTCCCATATTCTACCATGCTGGTCACTTTTGTCTTTTGTTTCCATATAACTATAATAGATACCCTGAGATGTAGTTGGTGATTCTCTATCACCGTTTTTTGTTTTCCATTCCAATCCATAATATGGAACTCCAAGTAGGATATTGTGTCAAAACCCGCCTTTCCCATCTTCAGTTATAATTAGTTAATAATGTTAGTTCTGAATAGTATCACACGTTGCTGTTTTTCCCCATTTTACTCTGATTTTTCTATAGATTTCTTGTGGGTATTACGGTCAATTTTTAATTTTTAAAATAGCCATGTTTACTTTATATGCAATATGTTTCTAAACAAAAATATTTAAATACTATTACGACCAATATATAAACTATCAAAATGAAGCTTAATTGGTATCTCAAAAGGCACCATCATGATTACTGGAGTCTAGTGGAGCCGTTCAGAAAGGATGGAAAAAATCAGCATAACAAACTGTACTATTTTGGAAGGTTGACTGATGAGGAAGTAAAAACAATCAATTCCGCTTTAGACATCTTGAAAAATTGCAGCATAGAAAAACCAAAAATGGAAGACATTATCTTTAATGATTACTGGCGTTTTTTGGATGTCGCATTCTTAAATTTCATCTGGGAACAATGGGGCATTTCAAAGATATTCAGTCAATCAGAGAATAAGAAAGTGCAGACCTCAGAGATTGTAAAAATATTGACGATATATCGTTGCTTAGACCCGGGAAGTTATCTTTCTGCAGTAGCGTGGTACGACAAAACTGCGTTAGACAGTATATTACACATAAATACCGAACAGATAAACAAATCAAAAATATTTCGTGAACTTGATTGTATTGATGACAAGAAAGAGGATATAGAAAATTATCTTTACACAACTTTGAAAGAACGTGAAGCAGACAGCCTAAGATTTGTTTTTTATGATCTCACAGATTCATATTTTGAAGGAAGAAATTGTGAGTTAGCAACTCCTGGAAGAACTAAAAGCAATGGTTTTCAGAAAAAGAGAATAGTTCTCTCACTTCTGGTAAATTCAAACGGTTATCCATTTGCATGGGATATATTGGAAGATTATACCGCAGATGTCAGTACTATTAAAAACTTATCTACTCAATGGAAAAACCAATTTAGTTTTGGGGATAATGAAATAATACTGGTTTTTGATAGGGGGATGGTTTCGGATGAAAATCTTAAACATCTTGAATTGAATAAATATATCTATATAACTGCAATGGATAAAAATCAGATTCCTAAACTAAAAAACGTCAATATCGATCGTTTTGAGATACTGAACTCAGAGAATATGATAGAAAAGATCGAAAAAATGATGTTTGTAAAATACGATGACCAGACATACTGCCAAAATCTTGGGATAGTTAACGACAGACGCTATGTTTTGATATTCAATCCAGATATGTATGTTGATGAAAATAATTCTCGCGAAAAATTAATAATAAGAGCAAAAGCATATCTGGAAGAAGAAAGCAAAGCCTTGTCCAATGCGGAAAAAAGCAGGAACGAATCCACGACAATAAATAAAATTGACAAAGAACTCAAAACAATGAAAGCGGATAAATTCATCGAGTATGATCTTGAATCCTTGGTGATAAATAATCAAGGGAAAATGGTCAATAGCTTTCGAATTATCCCAAAAGAAACTGATGCTACTAAAGAAGCGATCAAGCAGGCAAAAAGGACGGATGGGTTGTGGGTTATTGTTACAAACAATACTGGCATAGAAAAGGAGGGGAAAAAGCTTACAGAAGAGGATTTGATATTTGCTTATAGGGACAAAAACCAGATTGAGCAGGCATTTAAAGATGTGAAGTCATTTATCAAGATACAACCTTTCAATGTTTGGGAACCAAAACATGTTAGAGCACATTATACAATATGTGTGCTTTCATATCTACTTAATATTACAGTTACAAATCGTTTGCGGGAGGTAAATATTGATATAAGAAGTTCACAAAAGACATACGAGATCTTAAGAGATGGTATAATTGGAAAAATGAGTTTAAAAAGTACTGGTGAAGAATCTTTGAATTTGATGCAGCTCCAATCACAACAGAAAATGATTCTTGAGTTGTTTCAGTGTGAAGGTATAGTGGAGAAAAAATATTTGAAGTCAATTGGAGTAAATTAATAAAGTAAAGCTACTACGACCAAAAATCACCTAAATTCTGGAAGGCACTGGGTTGCTTGACAGTGGTTTTGATTTTTGGGTGGGAAACTCGGGTTATAAGAAGATAATTTGAATAAAAGTATCTTTTAAGATAGTTTTAATAGGATTAACACAAAACGTAGATACAGTTACCAATTAACAAAAAAATCGGAGATGAAAATATGGCAGTGGAATTAAAATCGGGTGTATACTGGGTTGGATATGTGGACTGGAATATAAAGCAGTTCCATGGACATGAATATTCAACACACCGGGGATCGACATATAATGCGTACCTCATAATCGATGAAAAGATCGCTCTTGTGGATACGGTCTGGGGACCTCATTCGCAAAAGCTGATCGATCACATTAATGAGATAATCGATATTAAAAAGATCGATTATGTGATAGCCAATCATGCTGAAACCGACCACTCAGGCAGCCTTCCGGCAGTGATGAAGTATATTCCAAATGCTACAATTGTCGTTTCGGAAAAAGGAAGAGAGAGCATCCCGAAGCACTATCATGAAGACTGGAATTTCAAGGTCGTAAAAACCGGCGACAGCATAAGTCTGGGCGAGAACAGTCTTGTTTTTGTAGCCGCTCCCATGCTTCACTGGCCTGACAGCATGTTCACTTACCTGACAGGCAAAAACATCCTGATGCCAAATGATGCCTTTGGCCAGCATATCGCAACATCATCCCGATTTAATGATGAAGTGGATATGACAGAAGTTTACCAGGAAGCTATAAAATATTATGCGAATATCCTCACGCCTTTTAGCGATCTTGTTATCAGGAAAATAGATGAGTTCAAGAAACTAAACATACCTGTGGATATTATCGCCCCAAGCCATGGGATAATCTGGAGGAAAGACCCATTGCAGATAGTTACCCAGTATTATGAATGGGCACAGGGAAAGAACGATGGTTCTGCTGTGATCATCTATGACACAATGTGGAAGGGAACTGAAAAAATGGCGCATGCAATGGCAAAAGGTCTTGAAAAGGATGGTGTGAAATACAAGATATTTAATATGTCAATATGCGACCGGAACGATGTGCTCACCGAGATATTCAAAACAAAAGGCATACTTATCGGCTCACCAACCATGAATAATGGTTTGCTGCCTACCATTATGCCTGTACTTGAGGAATTAAAAGGTTTGAAGTTCAAGAATAAAGTGGGTGCAGCTTTTGGTACTTATGGTTGGAGTGGAGAAGGGGTAAAGCAAATTGAGGAAATACTTGAAAAAGCAAAGATAAAGATCCTCCAGGAAGGTATCAAATTCAAGTGGCAGCCCACAAAAGAAGAGCTTGAAAAATGTGTAGATTTCGGGAGTTCTTTCGCAAAGAAGATGAAGGCCGTTTAGTTGGGATTTGGCAAAACCAGTAGATCAATATATGGCGCTTCTGCGAACCCCGCAGAAGCATCATATTACAGTATGTCGATCTTCTTTATCATATAAGGGCCTTCCCGCACATATCCGAATTTGCGGTAATAATCACGGACACCGATCCCGCTTGTTACTGCTATCTTATCAAACCCCTCATTTTTAGCGAGCTCCTGCGCCCGAAGGAGAAGTTCCTCCCCATAACCCCTGTGCTGCCACTGCGAAATTCCTGCATCCTCACCCGGTGCTACCATGGAACCATAAACATGCAATTCCCGCACAATGGCTGCGCCTTCAAGTTCTGGCCTGTGGGGCGCTGCCGGGAAACGAAGCCTCAGGAAACCGATCAATACATCCTTGACTTGATCCTCGTAAGAAATAAAATGTTCTGTCCCTCCGCACGCCCTGTATTTTTCAACCATCAATTCGATATTCTCTGGTTTTATCCCTGATAGCTCCCTGTGCCCCACCTCGCGGCACCTGATACATTTGCATTTCCCTCCCATTTCCTTGAGCCTCTCGCTTGCAAGCTGCCTGATATTGCTTTTTCGTATCCCTGCAAGCACCTGGTATGCTGGTATGTCTCTCTGAATCCTTTGCAGGCGCACCCATTTTGGCAGGATGGATTTGATCTTCGCAAGTAATTCAACCCCATCAAGCACGTCAAGAGGCGCAAAATTGCCTAATTCCCACATCCCATGAAGCCGGGTTCCTTCAGTTACAAGCGTCGGGTAAATCTTCAGGTAATCAGGCATGAATCGCTCATCTTCGAATAATCTCTTGAACATTCGAAGGTCTGAATCCACACTTGAACCAGGAAGTCCTGGCATCATGTGGAATCCCACTTTCAGTCCGCTGTCCCGAAGCCTCATATTGGCATTCGCACTCTCTAAAACCGTATGCCCACGCTGTATACCTGCAAGAATAAAATCATATGTGCTCTGCACTCCGATCTCAACTTTTGTGGCGCCAAGTTCAAGAATGGTATCGATATGCTCTTTTTTTGTCCAGTCGGGTCTTGTCTCGATAGTGATCCCGACATTTCGTACACTGGCGCTTTCATTAGCTGACTGGACATCCTCAACTGTTACATATTCCCTGCCTTTTCGCCATTCTATGCCGTCAAAATCATTCATGGCCTCGATGCATCGTTTCACGAACCATTCCTGGTAACACAGTGTTCTCGATGTATATGTCCCGCCCATTACGATAAGTTCAGCTTTAGCGATCGAGTGACCTATCTGTTCAAGTTGTTTTAAGCGGGATGATACCTGCAAATACGGATCAAAGTTATTCTCAAAAGCACGCTTTGCGGCGGGTTCAGCTCCCATATAGCTTTGCGGTGAATTGAATTTCGATGCAATACCCCCAGGGCAGGGGATACAAAGCCCATGGGGGCATGCGGCAGGAGATGTCATGGCTGCTATGACGGCGACACCTGAGATAGTTCGCACGGGTTTTAAGAGGAGACGTTGAAGTACCTGCTGTTTTTCTGCATCGGTGAGTGCAGCGGCAAGGATCTGGGAATTACCCAGGAGTGATGATAGCTTATAGCGTATGCTGACGGCTTTTTTGGCTGCGTTTAAGGCTTTTTCGTCTGTGATCTCGTTTCGCAGGAGCTGCTCTATGATTTCCCTGGCTGCTGATTCGATGGGGGTCATATATAAAAAATAGCTGCAAACTCTTGGTTCTATGTAGCTTTTATTGCTTCTTGTACTTTTGCAAGTGTGGTTTTTATCTGAGCAATATCTGCATCATGTTCCTTAAATTTTGTTTCGATCAAATGTGTTAGACTGAATCTTGCATCCCTGATGTCCATCTCAGTTGTTTTCAATGTGGATTTGATCTCAGAGGTGTCATTATTTATATTATTTAAGATTTTTAATGATTCATCCTGTTTATCAAGCATCGAACTCTGCATTTTTAATGACTCATCCTGTTTATCAAGCATCGAACTCTGCATTTTTAATGACTCATCCTGTTTATCAAGCATCTTTGCCTGCCCAATAACAAGAGTATTGAATCCGGCATTCAATGAATTATTGACTTTATCAAAACCTCGATTCATATTTACGATAACATCTTTAAGGATATTAGCAGCAGTATCCAATCTTGCATCGGTTTCATCATCACTAACAAGCTTTAAGAAACCATAGAACTCTCCGGTTGCTTCGGATACCATAGATTCTACATTATCAACATAGATAAGCGTATTTTTAATATTAATATGATCTCTGTAAAATTCTAGTTGATCCATTTCTCCTTCTGCAATGATTCTGACCCTTCCATCTGGCAGGTTCTCAGCATACCCAGTTAAATTGACAAATTTCCCAAGCTCAATAACTCTATCCCTGTATCCTGCCTTCTGTACGTTTCCTGAAACTATGAAAGTGAATCGTTTCATTTAATAAATAATTCTTTTAATGATTTATAAATGTAAGTGCCATTTAAGATATCATAATGATCCCTAAATCATGTATGGCACCCCCATTACCCAAAATCCATCAACGACCTCTGTGGCTCACCATTTTTCCCGCAATTCTTCTCCGAATGATATGCCTCCGAATCCGGAAGCTCAACCTTACCATATTCCCCCCCTCCTCCCGGACTCATCTTGACTCTCCCTTCCTTGAATGCGTTGATTGCACCGATAACCTTCTCATCTATTCCGGAATTATTGATATCAGAATCCACAAGAACTGAAACTTCAGTCCCGTATTTGTCAATAAGAGCATTCCAGATTGTCTGGACACCCTTTGTATTCGGACCGATGCCAATGGCTTTTGCGATTATTTCCGAAAGTGGAATTATGTGAACATACTTTGGCCTGTGAGCAGGATACTTTGGTTCATCATATGCTGCAAGCTCATTGACCCTGTCTTTTACCCCCTTTTTGATCGTTCCTTTGCATGAACATTTCCAGTTTTTCATGACACTCTCGTGGATAGTATAATGCTTGAAACAGCGGATGCAAGCGCTCTCATTGTATTTTCCTTCTTCCGGCGGCATTCCGACATTCAGGACAGGCCCTCTTCCTTTTTCCCGGATTATGGCCATTTTAAGTTCATCAAAACTTACATCTTCCATTTTGAACCTGTTAAACTCCCTGGCGAGTTTGTTCACATATGGTGAATGAGCGTCTGAATTTGTAAGGAACGTCAGGCATTGAAGTTCAGCTATCCTGTCTGCGTACGATGTATCAGCGCTAAGCCCCAGTTCAATGAAGTAGATCTGATCTGCCATGTCACCATAGCATTCTTTGATCGAATTAAAATATGCATACATAGCTGTCCAGGGTGTGAAAGCATGTGCGGGGCCGATGAGAGCGCCGGCTGATATTGCAGCTTCGGCAATATCTTCCGCGCCCAGTCTCACATTCGGTCTTCCATCGGAATCAATATCCTTAGAATGAGGTTTCATGAATTCATAGAGCTCTTCAGCTTTTGACACCGAAGGGACGATGAGGAGATGATGCACCTGGTTAATATCCTCAACTTCAGTCGTCAGAATAAAATTCGTATCGTCCAGCTTGAAAATCCCGTTCTCTTCTTTTAACCTTTTTATTTCGGTAAGCCACTTCGGATGAAGGCAATCACCTGTCGCCACAAGCTGGATACCTTTCTTTCTAGATTCGGTTCCAAGGGTCGAAAGATCCATCCTGGGGGATGTTGCCATACTGTATTTTGAATGAATATGAAGGTCTGCATTTATAAGCATAACTCATGCTAATAGCTAGAAAGCATATAGGGATTGCGATTTAAGAGGATTGTAAAATAGTTTGGCTTTTTACTCTATCCATGATAATATGAAGGCTCCTCTTTTTTCTTCTGAGCCTGCTGGAAATTGATGACCGGGATAGGCATCGAAGGAGGAAGACCCAATGACTTTGAGATGAGAAGAGCAAGGGGGGCAAGATTTGCAACCATGGTATTTGCAAGCTCGTTTTGAATCTCGCCCGGAGCTTTTCCATCATCCCATTTTTCTTTCAGGTCTTTTAAATCCTCGTCACTGTAGTAATCCGATGAGCCCTCAAACCTAATATGGCCGATATTAGGGCTCAGGTAATTGATAGCAAATGTATATTCAACCCTTAATACTGACTTCTCACCGAATGGAGTGTTTTGCAAAACGATTGTTGGATTCTTAAGATTTACATCGTAATTGATATTGATATTCTTATATTTTCGAATATCTTCAGAGGCTGAATATACTTTTGATTCCACGTTTGTAAGCTGGAAGTTTAAGATCATGTTTTCTCAGCTTTATTATGTTGTTTTGACCTATAAAATCATTCCCAGGAAAGCATTAAGATTTCAGAAAAGTACTTCTTTCCCCGGCACCCGCAGAAAAAGGAAGCCCCGGGAGGGAATTGAACCCTCGACCTCGTCCTTACCAAGGACGCGCTATACCTCTAAGCCACCGAGGCGCTTCTGTTGCATTTATTGCCCGGACATATTTATAAGCGGGCCCGGAGGGATTCGAACCCTCGACATCCGGGTTAGAAGCCCGGCGCTATATCCAGGCTAAGCCACGAGCCCAGCGAGGAACTCCAAGATGTTTTGTTCGTTTAAAAACCTTTGTGCATCATATCCCATATTCTTTTTTTAGAACATTTATCTCAGGCAATAATATATAGTCCAGTGACGTTCCCTTTGCTTCCTTTATTTTCATTAATTCAGTAAGCTCAGAATATCTTCCACCCGCCAGTCCATTTGCGACGATCGCTGCACCCTGGGCTGCTTCCTTGACATTTTGTGTTGAAAAACCTTCCAATTTCCTGACCGGTGCAAGATCAAGTCTTTTTTCCAATTCTTCAAGTATACCTTCTATCCTTGATATCCTTCCTGATACCAGGATCTCTCCGGCTTTTACGGAAGCGGTAAGCTGGAGGACATCCTTGACTGCACCCTCCAGATATGCTTCAAGAGCGTCATCATTTTCTATCAATTTATCCGGGTCTTTCACAAGTTTTTCAACTCCACCTCTAAAAACAAGCTCTTTATTGAATCCTCCAAGAAGATATGCAAGCTCTGAATCCATTCCCCCCAGAGAAAGAAAACCGATATTTCCCACGCTTCCCCCTATCCCATCAACGACCTGTCCATTTTTTACAGCAAGAGCTGCAGTGTATCCGAAACCTATTTCCAGCAATATAAAAGAAGTCTCGTTGAATTTTATACTATTTCTGATCGCCTGGTCGCGTATTCCCAGAGCTGCACAGCATAGTTTATCAGCTGTTCCCATATCGATCCTGTTGAATTTACGATAATATGGGACTGTTGGAAGATGAATTACCCCTGGAAGAAAAAAAACAGGCAATTTGTTTTGCTTCATTGAGTTAATGGATGCACGCAGTCCCATCATGCTTTTCTTATCTTCTTTCTTAATAAGTGACATCAGGAATAATTCCCTTTCACCGATATCTTTTATATTGGTAACAGGTATCCCAAAGCCTGATGGCCCCACAACAAGATCTGCTTTTGTTTCGGTGATGATATCCGAGAGGAGGTCAGGATATTTTACTATCTCTCTGGTGGAAA
>JAPMTR010000056.1 GCA_026552975.1 Candidatus Methanoperedens sp. | reverse complement strand
CAGTATATCCACCTCGAAGTTTTCTTTCAAAAAAATGGATTTCTCCGTGTTACCTTAGTTTTGACTATATTTAGGGGATTTGGGATTCGGAGATACTGAACTATCCATAAAATATATATAGAACCCGCGATTTCGGGGGTTTTCGCATCTTCTATTTTTTTCTTTCGTAAGGAGAAAAAAAGCGGTTTTCACAAAATTTTTGAGGAATCAACCTGGTGTCCATAAAATTTATCTCCTATCACGTCGGTGCGAATTTTGTGCGGTGTCGGAACCCGATGGATGGTGGCACTTTAAAAAGAACGGAAAAAAGGAGAAATAAGCATGAACACGAAAAAGTTGTTCGGAACAGGGGTAACAGCGATGTTGCTCGTAGGCCTGCTGGCAATTGCGCCAGCAGTCGGTGCTGAAGAAAGCGAACCAGCGGATGAAACCGCAATGGGGATGTTGTACGAAGTGGTGCTGGCAACCGAAGAAGCTACGTATCCGATAGGTGAAATTGTCACTGATCTGGGTTTTGATCCCGCACCCGTAAAAATACCGGAGTTGGGCGAGATCCATTTCAGCCCGAAAACGCGAGTGGAGGTCGGCGCAGGCGACATACTCATCGTCGTGGTCGAACACAAATGGGTAGATACCAATTACCTCTTTGCAGCGGGCATCCATTATGAAGATTGCTTGATTGGCCCTTATATTATAGTCGCCTACCACCATTGGATATGGGTGGGAGTCAACTATTGCCCCGGCCAAATAATAAGGGAGGTTGTCCGGCAGCAACCCCCTTCGCCACAGGGGCTTCTTTAATCGGAAAAGAAGTTTCATATCAAACCAGTATCCAAAATTTTTTTATAATTAAAACCTTAATTACAACACCGGTGAAATAAATGGCAAGAAAAACAATGGGCGTGCGGCAGGTTTTGGTCATCGGTTTGTTCTTTCTGACTTTGATCGGAGGGTGCCTCTCTGCTGAAGAAGAGGAGATACCAAATGCGAAGTTGGATAAAATAAGCCTTGGGGGTGTGATAAAAGTAAGGGCAGATTCACAGGAAGTTCTGCCCTTTCTATCTGCCCGTATATTGAATGACGGGTTGCGAATGGAAATCGACGAAACAGGCATACGCTTCGACAATCTGTCGAGATTCTCCTCCGAACTGGCACTCGGCTCATGGAAATCGCCAGAAAACGTTTTCGTAGTGGATTCCTATGAAAGTGCGCTTGGTATGACGACCGCATCCAAACTGCTGGATGCTCCGATATTACTATACGGGCCCACGACAGATGCCGTTTTGGATATGCTTAATCCCGGCGAGATTGTAATAGTCGGGGATTTGAATATTGTGGGGGATGTTGTTTTGAAGAGCAACGAAATTCATGAATATACCATTAATCTTCTTAAATCCAGCAACGTTTTAGATGGATATGTTACAGTAATCAATGTGGACCGTGATGCAGATAATCGGCAGGGGCTTGCAGAATTTGGCAGCATGCTGTGCGCCTGCCGAAATGGAATCTTGATTACAATAAATTCTTCTTTTAGTAACATAGATATAAAAGAAAAAATAATGGGGGCCGTTGATATTTTCAACGAGAGTGGAATAAATATGTCATATCTCTGTCTTGTTGGCGGATTCGACGTTATGCCGTCTTATAAGAAAGAGATCGAGATTAGCATGACCGCCGACAGCACGTATATTGCAGAATGTTTCACCGACAATCCTTATTGCTGCTATGGTGCGGGCACCAAATACGAAACCGGTTGTTGCGGCGGTGAAGAAAAGGTTCCACTCCCGGATTTCGCATGTGGGCGCATCCCGGGTGTAAACCTGTCAGGCCTCATATCCCTCTTTGAAAAATATCGCAGTTGCCATTTTTGCTTGGAAAAATGGATGAACAAAGCCCTGATATATAATTTTGATGAGGTAAATGATGCGGCGCCAGGCGTTGAATATTCAATCGTCAAAACGACTTTCAATCTGACAGTCGGCGGTTTTTCAGTGAATGTGAAACCCTCCCCGCTTTCCCGCGTGGAAGACGTGCAGGGGTACATCGAAGAATCCAATTTTATCTATATCGTGTTCGACAAGAAACATAAGGACAGCGGCGATGATACCTACAGTGCCATCGACCTGAACACATTGGCGTTGTTTCCTGCAACTATTTTCGATACCACAGGGTTCAGCGGCCTGGACGGCGAGGTCAGCGTGAACGATGGGGGGGCATCCCACCAATCCGAGAATATCCCTCGAAAGATATTCAAGGCTGGGGCGGTAGCATATATAGCTCCCACGGGGGATGCGATATATACCCCCTGTGAGGTGGGCCTCCCTTTCGTTACACGTGATGATACTGTTACATGCCTGGCCCGGCTGTTTTTTGAAGCTCTGATAAAAAACAAAACTGCCGGTAATGCACTCATGGAAGCGAAGAAAGAATTTATGAAAGTCACAGATATGGATATCGACCCGGGTTCTTCGATCTTGACCGTGTGCGAATTCACACTCTACGGCGATCCCGCGTTTAACCCTTATGAACCATGCAACGAAGGAACCAACTATGGTTCATAAGGCGGGGCTAATACAAACGTAGTGAGTATTAGACCAACGCCTATG
>JAPMTR010000055.1 GCA_026552975.1 Candidatus Methanoperedens sp. | reverse complement strand
AATGTCCTTATGCCTGATCCCAAAAAGAAGCCTGACGCTATTGTTAAAAGCCCGGTTTGCGATCATCTTTGTGGCAGGATATCCTTCAGTTTTGCCGCCCTCTATGAACCTTGAACCGTAGGCAATATCATAGCCTTCTTCGATCTTTTTGACGAGCTTTGGAATATCATGCGGATCATCAGACAGGTTGCCCATTACAGGGGTAATGATATCACCGGAAACATTTTTCATTCCTTCTTTAACAGCACTCCCGAATCCGGGGCTTGTGTGCCTGTGCACAGGTCTGATCCTGGGGTTGCTTTTTCCCAGTTCTTCTATTATTGCGGGTGTTCTGTCAGTGCTGTTATCGTTTACTATATATAACTATTTCGAAATCCTTTGTTTCATCATATTGCAAAAGTAAAGGGAGGAGTTCATCCATTAAAGGAAGAAGATTTTCTTCTTCGTTATGCACCGGGATGATAATTGAGATTTTAGACATTTTTTGCTGCTTTTTATGTACCTAAAATACATTATCTGCAGCGGTCTCACTCTGTTTAGATGACTTATATTCTGCAATAAGTTTGCGCACAGTTGAAACAAGCTGAATTGGGACTTCCATAGCTGTTTGAGTTCTATTCTTAAAAGCAGCATCATCTTCTACGGCAGCTTCTTCTTCAGTTTGTCCTTCATAATGAGAAATGACCATCCGCACTCTCTTCTCATCCCAACCCTTTGGATATTTGCTTTTCATTTTTTCATCCTGCGCTTATGTGCCATCAATGGTTTACCTATTAAATCAAAAGCTGTTATAACAAAAATACTTTTGGGTTCAAGATGTCAGGCAACCGCCCCTGAAGCAGACTGTTTTCATGTTAAAGTACCTGCCATATTCCTGCACAAGCACATCTGCCGCCAGCTTCGAGACTCCGAACAGGCTGTGTTTTGTCTGGTCAACGCTCATGGATTCATCGATCCCGTTTGCAAAGTAGGGGTGCGATTCATCAATTTCCCACCTGGTCTCACGTTCAACAAGTGGAAGATCGTTTGGGGTGTCACCATATACTTTATTGGTGGAAGTAAATATGAAAACTGCATCAGGACAATATTGCCTTGTCATCTCAAGAAGAGTGAGAGTCCCGTTAGCATTTACAGTAAAACCTTTTCTACTGAAAAACCTGACAGATTCAGCGCCTATCAATCCCGCTGAGCCTGTTATGAGAGCTATATCCATTCTTCCTTCCTGCTTCAAATCATGCAAGTATTGGTCTTAATTGTTCCGATTTTTGTTTTACATCATTAAATTTCGCTTTATTTCTGGAATATCTCTTCAATATCCCTGACCATATCCTCCAGAACTTTTTTTCCTGGCAATGCATCAAACTCCACACCTTCATACACGTTCATTATCCAGTAGCGTAAAACCGGATCCCTGAAATAATAGAGTTTGTCTTCCTTTACTATCAGATCAATATCACAAAGGCGCTCAAGCATGTTCCTTGTAGTTCCTTCTTTTCTCCTGATCGCTTTTGAAATTTCAGATATTTTCTTTCCATCTTCCTTAGCAAGAACTCTGATTATAGTCTTTAAAAGCGCCTCACCGCGTACTCTTCCCATGCTGCTTTCAAAAACATATTTGCACATGAGATTTATACTTCCATTTCGAAGCAATGCCTCAAGAGCAAACGCTTTTCTTGCGCCGTTTATATTTATCTCGCCGATCTCATTCATGCGCTGGCAGATCGAATAAATATAATATGGATGGCCGGATGATAATTTATAGATCATTTCCATAACCCCCGGATTTTGCGAATTTGTTATTTTCGAAGCCAGTTCAAAACTCGCCTTTTTTTCAAAAAAAGATACTCTTTCAACTTTGAACTGTGCAAATAATGGAGAATCTGATTCCTGGAATATCCGTTCCAGCATTCTTATTGCAGAACCTGCAACAACATAGTGGGTTTTTGACTGCGTCTGTAATACAGACCTGAACAATCCCAGAACGTCCCTGATTTGTGGAAAATTATCGATCTCTTTTAGTCTCTGGAATTCATCCAGAAACAGCATGATGTTAATATTCTGCTCTTTTGCGAATTTTTCAGGAAAGTCAAATGCCAGTTCAAGCATAAGCCGCTGGTTTGGTCTTGCTTTATTAAGTTCATCAAAGAACGCATATATCGTATCACTTGCAACTTTACTTTTAAAATCAGCAGTTTTCTTCACAAGAGTGGAAATATCAAGATAAGGGGCGAGATTCTCATCATTCATAAACCAGCGAAGGATCTGGCCTGCATATTGGACAGCAAAAAATTCCGGCGTAGTATCGAGACGTTCAAAGTCCATGTAAACTGCAAAAACCTGATCGTTATCAAGCCTGAAAATATAGTGTTTGAGTGTAAGGCTCTTCCCCACTCTTCGCAAGCCTATAAAACATATATTTTCACCAGAGCCTTCCAGTATTCGCTGGGTATTTCTATCAAGAAGTGCAAGCTCGATCTCCCTGTCTGTAAAAAGTTTTCGTTCTTTCTCTGGATATATTGATTCAATAATAGACCGCATAAGATATATCTTATGTGGTATAGTTTATATATTTTGCTCTTTGATCATGCAAGTATTGGTCTTAATTGTTCCGAATTCTCTCCAATCCAGGCAGATATTTCCTGAATGATCTGATCAACCGAAATTTGCGGCTTCCATCCTGTTTTTTCGGAAATC
>JAPMTR010000015.1 GCA_026552975.1 Candidatus Methanoperedens sp. | reverse complement strand
TCATTCCGAACATAGCCAAATAGAAAAATTGATGATCAATATTAGATAAAAAATAAATGTTTTATAAAAAGGAATAAATGCTAGGCCGAATAGTTACATAAAAAATTGCTTTTACGGAACAAGATTAACATAGCACTTGGTATACTTTGCCTGACGATTACATTTTTAGGGATTTTTAAAAAGCCGTTTTACCTGGAAACCACAATTACCAGCTTCATGCTGGGTTCATATGTTTTGGTAAGTGCATATTTGAATCGCAAAAGAATTAGGGCGGAATTAGACGGTAAAACAATATCAGACGAACGATCAAGACGCTCCTTCGAGAGGGCGGGATTTATTGCGTTTTTCCTGCTTACCGCCAGCCTGATGATTTCCGGTCTTGCAAACAGCTTCTTTAATCTTGGGCTGGAATATACGCTTACAGTAAACGTGATTTTGTTTGCTGGCGTTTTTTCCTGGATAATTATTGGGTATTATCTTGATAAAAAAGGCGAAGTATAATGAAAACAAGGATCAAGGAGCTGCGGGCAAGATACGATCTGACCCAGGAAGAACTTGCTAACAAGGTGGGGGTAAGAAGAGAAACTATAGTTTTCCTGGAAAAAGGAAAATATAACCCATCTTTGAAACTTGCATACGATATTGCCAGGGTATTGAACTCCAAAATAGAGGAGATCTTCATCTTTGATGAGTAAATCAGGAGAGATTCAATGTCCAGGTTTTTGCTGTGATCATTTTACGTCTCTTTTCCCATCGCGGTACTTCTCAACCAGCAGAATCCCGTATCCATAAAGGAAGATCAACAAGCCTGTTGTTCTTAGTATTATCGTCTGCCCGCCGCGCTCCTGCGGCATGAGGAAGTCCAGCAGGTAAAGAATTGCACCTATAACCATGAGGTCCAGGATTCGCCGCGCCTGGGATTTATCAAGTGTGCGCAGATGTATTATTGTGGTGTATGCGGCGTAGATGATTGTGATGGTTAAAAGGACGAATAAGATAGTGGTTTGTATCATATTATCATTAACTACTCTGATCCTTTTCAAGTATTGCACTGATTTTATCAACTTTATTCTCTATAATCTGCATCGTCTGCAACATGAGTTCAATTTTTGCATTACTATCTTCAATGCTGACTTGCCTTTTTGCTAAAGCATCAACTAACTTATTTGCGAATTTACTGATGCTGTGTATTATGATTGCGACCGCAGCGAAGACCAAAAGTGGCCAGATTACAAATCCAAATTTAGACATCATTAATACAAGAACAAGTCCTACAACCACGATTAATATCCATATATTTTTTATTTTCGTAAGAGTCCCTAACAAAAAACCGCTCGCAATTCCAAAGGATAATATCCAATTAATCTTCCCGTCCATGAAGTAACTAAAAAGCATTGAAAAAATTAACGCTGCTATTGCCATCAGGATTCCCTGCTTAATCAGATTCATTTGCTGCTGCCCACCTTAATATCCAATGCGTCCACTGCGTAAAAAGATGTTTTATCCACTATCAGAGTCTTCCTGTTCTTCCGTTCCCAGTAAACCACCTCAAGGTACTGTGTCCAGACAAATAAAAATAAACCTGAGAGAAAGGCGTAATACCCGCTAATGCCTATCTCGGTCTTTACCAGCAAAAATCCAGTTACAAAGCCAATTACAGCTATAAATCCACCTATTATGAGATAGTTAATTACCTTCTTTCTTCTGGTAATTTGCAGCCTCTTGTACTCTCCCGATGCAGCTTTATTGAGCCTGCGCCATTCGAATACCCAATGCAGTATACTGGAGAGAACTCCCGCGATCAAGCCAGCCAAGAAAAGGTTCATGTTATCTTTTCCACTTAAAGTGAAAAAGTAGATTGCAAACAGCGTGGCAATAACTGAGCTAAATAGAATCCTGTTGTGATATTTATTCCACCATCCAGCAGTAGTGTGAGTTAATTCGCCCCCACTCCCGGATACATTTACCATTAGGTCATCAAACTGAACGGATTTTCTTGCTTCTATCATGCTCACGTTCGGGCACCAGCCCATCAATCTTTTTACCTTATCTACGATGTTTACCGTCAATTCAATCACCAGACTCCTTTTGTCGCCCTGCGTCCTTCTTCCAGAGATGCATCAGGATTCCCTGCTTAATCAGATTCATTTGCTGCTGCCCACCTTAATATCTAATGCGTCCACTGCGTAAAAAGATGTTTTTTCAACTATCAGAGTCTTCCTGTTCTTCCGTTCCCAGTAAATCACCTCAAGGTACTGTGTCCAGACAAACAAAACGAAACCTGAGAGAAAGGCGTAATACCCGCTGATGCGTATCCCAGTTTTCACCATCAAAAAGACACCTACAAAGATACTTGCAGCTATTAATCCAACTATTATGAGGTAGTTAATTACCTTCTTTCTTCTGGTAAATTGCAGCCTGTACTCTCCCGCAGCAGCTCTATTGAGCCTGCGCCATTCTGTTATTCCAGTCCCTATACTGAAGAAAACCCCTGTGATTAAGCCAGACAAGAAAAGGTTCATATTATCTTTTCCACCTAAATTAAACCAAGTAATTGCTAATACTGTTAAAATAAATGAGTTAAATAAAACCCTGTTGCGCCATTTGTTCCACCATCCTGCAGTAGTGAGAGTTAATTCCCCGCCGCTATCAGGCGCATTTACCATCATGTCATCAAACTGCACAGATTTTCTTGTTTCTATCGTGCTCGCATTCGGGCACCAGCCCATTAGCTTCTTTATATGA
>JAPMTR010000040.1 GCA_026552975.1 Candidatus Methanoperedens sp. | reverse complement strand
AGTTGATTATTTTGTGTTTTTCTTGAGTGGGAGAAACCTACAAAATAAAATAATAAGTAATATATTTAAAATGTCCCAAGACTAACTTGACGCTATGGCTATTATTATATCCCCAAAGCCCTTATATAAAAACATCTCGTGTCTATTCAATATATCGGTATATGAAAAAAATACTCATAGTCGTGGATATGATCAATGATTTTGTGACAGGAAAACTTGGTAGTGAACGCGCCCGACAGATAATTCCAAATCTGTCAGGTCTTATAAAGAATGCTAAGAAACTGGGAATTCCTGTGATCTTTCTTCGTGATTCACACACACCAGAGGATAAGGAACTGAGCGTCTGGGGGGAACATGCTATGAAGGGGAGCACAGGTTCAGAGATAATACCGGAATTAAAACCTGAAAAAAACGATATAGTTATCGAAAAGAAATGGTATAGCGCTTTTGTGGATACGCAACTGCCGGAGATCTTAAAGAAACAGGGTGCAGACACACTAATTTTTACAGGCGTAAGCACAGACATATGCGTCCAGAATAATGTTGCATCGGCTTATTTTTCAGGATATAAGACCATAGTACCACGCGACTGCACAGCTTCTATCGACGAAGCAGCTTATGAGTCATCGCTAAAATATATGAAAGATGTCTTTGGAACAGAAATAACAACATCTGATAAGGCATTATAGAAATGGCATTCACAATATCAGGGATCGATGAAGCGGGAAAAGGTCCTGTTCTTGGACCAATGTGTGTTGCCGGGGTTCTCATGGATGAAGTGCAAATGGGCGGATTATTAAAATTAGGGGTTAAAGATTCGAAAAAGCTTCCTCCAAAAAAGCGTGAGATTCTTTCAAGGGACATAAAGAAAATCGCCCGGAAATATTTCGTTCTTGAAATTAGCCCATTTCAGATAGATGAAATGCGTAAAATTATGACAATGAATGAAATCATGGTCGTATGTTTTGCGAAAGTCCTTGAGGAATTAAGGCCAGATCATACCTTTGTGGATGCAGCGGATGTGATCGCGGTTCGTTTTGGGGAAAATATCCGGAAGAAATACACTCATGAAATAACGATCACTTCTGAACATGATGCAGATGTCAAATTTCCTATCGTATCAGCAGCATCGATACTTGCCAAAGTGCAAAGGGACATGCTGGTAAAAGAACTGGGGGAAAAAATAGGTGAAGATATTGGAAGCGGTTATCCTTCTGATGCCAAAACGATACATTTTCTTGAGGACTGGGTCAATGAACATGGTTCGCTTCCTGATTTCGCTCGAAGTTCATGGGAAACATCCAGAAGGATTCTGGGGAAGTTTGTTTGATCCTTTACCCAATATACAGAACCTGCTGCATTTTGCTCCCATAGCGATAGATCGTAATGCCTTTGCATTTGAGTTCATATGCGAGCATGAACGCTTTTTCGACTTCCCTGACATCAACATCATTCGGGAAATTGATGGTCTTTGAAACAGCATTATCGCAATACTTCTGGAAAGCTGCCTGCATCTTTACATGCCATTCAGGTTCGATATCAAAAGCAGTCACAAATACCCGTTTTATATCATCCGGTATCTCCTTGATACCTGCAATGGTTCCTGTTTTTGCGATCTTCTTCATAAGCTCCTCGCTGTAAAGACCGCGCTTTTTTACAGCAGCCTCAAAATACGGGTTCACTTCGATGAGTTTTGTACCATCAAGCACGTTTCGTACATAAGACAACGCAAACAGCGGTTCGATCCCGCTTGAACATCCGCCAATTATACTTATTGTTCCAGTAGGCGCGATAGAAGTTGTTGTAGCGTTACGCATGGGATTTTCAAAGATACTACCCTCAAAATTTAGAAAAGCCCCCCATTCTTTTGCCAGTTTTTGTGAAGTCAAGTGTGATCTTTCCTGGATGAATTTCATGATATTTTCACCGGTATTGATGCCTTCCTCAGAATCATATGGAATGCCAAGCTGGATGAGCATATCAGCAAAACCCATAACCCCAAGACCAATTTTGCGGTTCGCTTTTGTGATCTCCTCGATCTTTGCCAGCGGATATTTATTAATGTCTATCACATTATCCAGGAATTTAACGCCAGAAGCTATCGTTCTTTCCAGTCGTTCCCAGTCTATCGTTCCCTGGTTTATCATCAAGGCAAGGTTGATCGAACCAAGATTGCAGGATTCAAAAGGTAATAACGGAAGCTCACCGCATGGGTTGGTACTCTCCATTTTTCCCATTTGTGGCGTGGGATTGTGCCTGTTGATCTCATCAATAAATATAACTCCTGGATCACCAGTTTTCCAGGCCAATTTGATAATACGCGCCCAGATATCCCGCGCCTTAACTTTCTTTACAACTTCCCAGTTTCTCGGATTTATCAATTCATGATCGCCATCCCTTTTGACCGCATTCATGAATTTATCATCTACGGCCACCGATAAATTAAAATTTGAGAATAAGCCTTCCTTTGTTTTTGCATTGATAAAATCGATAATATCAGGATGATCGACCCTTAATATTCCCATATTGGCGCCGCGTCGTTTTCCTCCCTGTTTTATTATCTCAGTCGTGGTATCAAATACCCGCATGAATGAAACAGGACCTGAAGCTACACCTTTTGTGGATCTTACAACGTCCCCGGTGGGACGAAGTTTCGCGAATGAAAAGCCGGTGCCTCCACCTGATTGTTGAATAAGCGCCATGCTTTTCACGGCATCAAAAATGCTGATGAGCGAATCCTCGATAGGAATGACAAAACAGGCAGACAGCTGCCCCATATCTGTGCCGGCGTTCATCAGGGTTGGCGTATTGGGGAGAAATTCAAGATTTAACAGAATATCCAGGAATTCTTCCTCTGATACAGAATCAAAAGCAACAGCTTTTGCAATTCTTCTAAAAAGCTCAAGAGGCGTCTCTATAGTGTTCCCATTCTCATCTTTTAAGAGATAGCGCCTCTTTAGCACCTCTAATGCATTTTTATTTAACTTTAATTCATTATCTTTCTTTCTATGCTGCTTCATTTAACGAAAAGGCCGCATTTGCATGAACCTCTGATCTTGATATCAAGAGTTCGGTGAATGCAGGGACATATTAATTCTTTGTCCTTTTCTTTATTTCCAGTTACTTCACGACATCCACAATATTGAATGCCGTGCTCTCTTTTGTTCATGGCCAGACCTTTGATCGCCTGCACCAAAATACCCTGATCAGTATTTACTCTCAAACCTTCTTTTTCTGCGTATTCCTTTGCCCAGGCGTATATTTTGCTTTCTATATCTTCCATTTTATTCACCTTTTATTTTTTTTGCGATTATTATTCCAAACTGCTTACATTTTTCAAGTCCAGCTTCATCCGGCTTTTCATGAATAAGTAATCCTTCTACGGTTTCAAGCCCATATCCTTTGAGCCTGTTCGTTATCAGGTCCACAACTTCGGGGGACCACCCATAGGAACAGAAGGCTCCTGCTACTTTTCCTTTCAGGTTGACATTTTTTGCCTGTTCCATGAACACTTCAAGAGCAGGCATTATTTCATGGTGATATGTTCCAGAACCCAGGACGAGCCCGTCTATCCCTTCGAGGTCTTTTAATTTTGCCTCATGGACATGTGAGATCCTGACCTCTATTCCCTCTGATCTTACTCCATCTGCGATCGCATTTGCCATCGTTTCAGTATGATGAGTTGCAGAATCAAATATTATTGCTACTTTTGGCATATATCCCTCTTTTAACTGAATGTTTCATTGGTTCTCAATATCAATAAGAGTTTCGTAAATCAATATTCATATGGAAACCATTATTGCGACTGGAATTGTAAAACACGCCATGCAGGTTTGCAGCACATGCGAAGCATCAGATAGGTGCGGGTTAAAGGAAGATGGTCTATTTGATCTGTGCCCTAACATAAAAAATGTTGATAATACGATTAAAACAAAAGTTCAGCCCGAAAGTACGGCCAGTGATATCGATAAGGAAATTCTGAGACGGTATTTTGGCTATAGCGAATTCAGGCATCTTCAACAGGATATCATACTTGATGTGCTAAAAGGAAATGATGTTCTTGTCCTTATGCCCACAGGCGGTGGAAAGTCCCTGTGTTACCAGTATCCATCCATGCTTTTTAAGGGATTGACGATCGTTATCTCACCTCTTATATCCCTGATGAAGAACCAGGTGGATAGCCTGAAATCCAATGGTATCCCGGCTGAATATCTGAATAGTTCATTGAATTATAAAGAAAGCACAAAAATAAAATCGGATCTGCTTAAAAACAAGGTCAAGCTGCTCTATATAGCCCCGGAAAGACTTGCCATCCCAACGTTTCTATCATTTTTAAAAGGATTGAAGATCAGTCTTTTCGCTATTGATGAAGCCCATTGCATTTCAGAATGGGGACATGATTTCAGGCCAGAATACAGGCAGTTGAAATTGATAGGCGCATCCTTTCCTGATATTCCAATAATTGCACTTACCGCCACAGCGACCATGAAAGTCAGGGAAGATATAGTCAACCAGCTTGAAATTAAAGATGCCAGGAAATATATTGCAAGTTTCAACAGGGAGAACCTTGTTTATTATGTCAGGCCAAAAAAGGATGCTTTTGGGCAGATAGTCGAGTTCTTAAGAACAAAACCTCATGAATCAGGCATAATTTACTGCTTCAGCAAGAAAAATGTCGATATCCTCACTGAAAACCTGAAATATGCAGGCTTTCGCGCACTTCCATATCATGCCGGGCTATCACCGGATGTAAGATCCAAAAACCAGGAAAAGTTCATAAAAGACGATGTTGAGATACTTGTCGCAACGATCGCTTTCGGGATGGGGATCGATAAACCCAACATACGATTTGTGATACATCATGACATGCCAAAAAATCTGGAAGGCTATTACCAGGAAACAGGACGCGCGGGCAGGGATGGCCTTCAAAGCGAGTGCGTGCTTTTCTACAGTTACGGCGACAGGCAGAAGATCGAGTATTTCATCAACCAGATGACGAATGAAAAAGAAAGGCAAATAGCCCAGAATAAATTGATGGAGATCATCAATTTTTGTGAAACAAACGTGTGCAGGCGAAAGCTTCTCCTGGGTTATTTTGGTGAAGAATATAAAGAAAATAAGTGCAGCGGTTGCGATAACTGCCTTACCCCAAAGGAAGAGATCGAAGCAACGAGTGAAATCTTGACCATTCTTTCCTGTGTTCAGGAACTTGAAGAGAGGTTCGGAATAAACTACTGTATTGATGTGCTTATCGCAAGTAAAAGCAGCAGGATAATGGAAAATGGTCATGCAGCATTAAGATCATATGGATCAGGTAAGAACATGCCAAAGAAAATGTGGCATGGATACATAAGAGAACTCATCCAACGTGATTTTCTCAAACTGGAAGGGGAATATCCTGTCCTTAAATTATGCCAGAAGGGCAGGGATCTATTATCAGGTTCAAAAAGCAATACATCTGCTGAGAAAATATTCCTTGTAAAGCCGCACACCTTGGAAA
The DNA here is from genome assembly GCA_026552975.1 of Candidatus Methanoperedens sp. Lineage (GTDB taxonomy): Archaea > Halobacteriota > Methanosarcinia > Methanosarcinales > Methanoperedenaceae > Methanoperedens. Next base: position 15,708 of record JAPMTR010000040.1, on the reverse strand, counting down.
AACCTGCAAATAAACAGGCTGCAGGACAAAATATATTTGAAGATGATGTTGATGACAGGGGATTGTTCGAGAAGCTTCGGATCTTGAGAAAAACACTGGCTGATGCTGAGAATTATCCTCCTTACATGATCTTTAATGACTCAAGCCTGAAACAGATGGCGGCAAAGCGCCCATGTACTCCCGGAGATTTTCGAAAGATAACCGGTGTGGGGGATAAGAAGCTTGAGAAATATGGCTCTATTTTCATAAGCGAGATAAGAAGGTTTTGCGGGGGGCCGGGTGAATCCAGCCAGCCTGTGAAAAAGCGTCCAAGTGAGCTTGTGACCCTGGAAATGCTGGCTCAGGGAATGGATCTTGATCTGATAACAATAACCAGGAATCTATCTTTGAATACTATCTATGGACACATTGAAAACCTGATCCTTGCTGGTGAAAATATTGATATCGAGAGTTTTGTCACGAAGGAAAAGATCAAAGCAATATCAAGCGCGATATCTGAGGTCGGGGGAGGGGCTCTTAAGCCGATAAAAGAAAGATTGGGGGATAATTTTTCATACGGGGAAATAAAGCTTGTGAGGGCTAAAATGAAAATGGAATTATAATGTTCCCTATGGAGCTTTTGACCTGAAGGCATCGATGCTCCAGAGTAAAAATTCAGCATTGAATTATTCAGGGACAGGGCGAATTTCTTTTCGGAAATGGCATTGTATATGAAAGGTTCAGTAACTGCGTCGCAGATCATCCTTGATTTATCGGGAAGGATACAATGTTATTGAGGTTTGTTGTAGTTAATAATAAGTCACTTCAACCACATGTTTTTCAGCAAGCTTGAGCACCTTTCTGATAAGTTCATCTTTATCATGCTTCAAATGCCTTTCATCTCCCGATAATTCCCTGGAAACCTCTCTCCCAACAATATCATCAAATCCTGACTGCACGCGTATGATCACAGACCCTTCAGGAACGATGGTATTTTCAAGAACCCCATCTATATCCCCGTCAATGATGCCTATCACTGGAATTCCAAGACGGGCCAGGATATCAGCAGCGATCGTTGTGGTATCGTCCCCGACAGTTATGACAAGTTCTGCATTCTTAACGATCTCAAAGGTTGATTCTGCACAATGGTCAATTATGGCGATCTCGTGCCTGGATTTCCCTGTTATGGCATTTGCGATCCTGGGTTTATTTCTCGTTCTCCTTATACCCCCTGTTTTCACCTTCACGGTAAAAAGGTCTATACTGCGGTTCTCCAACTTTTCAAGGCCGTGTGGTTTTTCCTTAATTCCATTCAGTTCAAGTATCCGCCCATCTTTGCAAATGATCTCAACATCAGATCCGGTCACTTCTCCAATAACAACTCCGTCAAGACGAATGTTTTCACCTGCCAGCGCCCCGCCGATCCGTCGAATTACACAATCTCCCTCGTTTTTTACATAAGATGGTGCAGGTCGTCCGGATTCAATAGGGAGATCATAGCCATCATCGTATTTTGCCAGGAAATCCCGGATGAATTGTGCGCATTTTTTTGCAGAAGGATGATAATAGATGATGCTTCCGCAGCTATCAGGGCGCTCGATGTGGACAAAAGGTAATATACCATCAATCCTTGATGCTATGATCTGCCCGAAATAACGGCCTGTATCCATGGTTTTTCCATGGTTAAGAAGTATCGCAAGGTCAATTTCATTTTTCAGCGAGATGATCGTTTCACTTGGTGTCAAGCCGCGTGAAATATCAATGATCCTTTCAAGACCTGCATCCAGGACAGCCGTCCTTCCCATTGTCCCGCCCAGTTTTGCTATAATCTCATGTTCGTTTTTAAAAATATCGATTATCTTTCCTGCCGAGCCCATATCTACTATTTCAGGACCATGCAGAATGAATCCTATACGCATATTTGTTTCATTGGATCTTGAAGGATAAAGACTTATTGAGGATAAAATAATAGAACACGGATGCCGCAGATCGCGCGGATTTACACGGATCCGCGCAATCCACGTTCCCATTTTGTTTGCACCGTTATACTCTATGATATGTCATTGAATCATGACGCTATGGAGAATCTTCTTAAGCACTTTCCACCATATATCCTTCAAACAGGACGTGAAGGTCATTGAATAAGATAATTTTTAAAGATGCGAGGGTTACAAAACCACAGGACAACCAGCCAGAACAGATAAAAAAAATATTCCCGGAAATATCACCCGTGAAAGAAGGGGATATCGTGGCGATAAAGATCCATCCGGGTGAATATGGCAATACCACACATGTCAGGCCAGTCGTTGTAAGAACTGTTGTTGATCTTGTAATAAAACAGGGAGGAATTCCATTTGTTTCTGATACTACAACTTTATACAAAGGTATGAAACTCAATGCAGCCCAGCTTATCCAGGGCGCTGCCATGAATGGTTTCACCCATGCAAGCATGAATGCGCCATTTATTGTTGCAGATGGATTAAGGGGCGGGGATGGAAAAAAGATAACAATAAATGGTGAGGCGCTTGACAGCATCACGATAGCATCTGCGATCGCAGAAGCTGATTCTATGATCGTAATTTCACACGGAAAAGGTCATCCTGCATCAGGATTCGGGGGTGCGGTGAAACATCTTGGCATGGGTTGTCTTGATCGTGCCGGAAAGATCAAGGTTCATGAGGTGGGAAGACCGTCCATTGACCCTGAAAAATGCATATTGTGCGGCGATTGCGTGGAAGTTTGCCCATGGGGCGCAATAACACCGCCCCACATAGACCATAAAAAATGCTGCGGCGAATTATCCTGCGCTGATGCCTGCCAGCAGGAAGCGATCATTCCGCCCGTTGACGCATCAGATAAAATGCAAAAAAGATTGGGCGAAGCAGCCCTTGCTCCTATCAGGGCGCTAAAAGGGCGCATCGGTTATATCAACTGGGTTTATGATCTCACGCCGGGATGTGATTGTTTCAATTTTTCAGCACAGCATTTTGTTGAGGACATTGGAATTCTGGGTGGAAAAGACCCGGTGGCTATCGATGCTGCAACGATCGATCTCATAAACGGACTGATGAGGGCAGAAGGAAAATCGATTTATCATATCTGGGGAGTAGATCCATCCATACACCTGGAAGCAGCTGAAAAAATAGGGTGCGGGAGCAGGAAATATTCTCTGGTTGAGTGATCCTGGGAAATATGTAATAAATCGCTATTGTCCTCTTCAGGCTAGGTCGTAAAATGATGGATGTGTGGAAAGTAATGTCTTCAGACACGGATTTCGCAGATTTACACAGATTATGATAAAATCGGCATAGGAGATATGGATTCATTTGACAAGAGACTATTTATTCTTGGGATCCGTTCCAAGAACATTGATCATCTGGATCAGTTCTGTGAAAGCCTCTATCTCTTTAGCAAGAACCTCTTCTTTTGTCATGGCTATGCTCATTTCGCCGTCAACGGTAAGAAGATCAGGCCCTCTTCGAACAAGCCTGTCTATTCCATCGCTTCCAAGTATTTTCTTCATTTCAGGATCATGAACAAATGCCCTGCCCGGGAAAATTACTGTCTCTTTGACTTTTGATAGATCCAAAGCGTTGATATCATCTATAGTAATAAGGCAACCAATATCCTTTTTTACAGGAATTGCATTCACAAGCCCGCCAAGCTTATTGAAAATATCATTTAATAAAGGTGTTGCGACATCACTTGTAATAATTGTTGCTTCCTTTTTAATAACAGGCAATTTTGCCAGGGAATCGGGTTCATTTCTTATAGCAAATGGCGACCCGGTCTCAGGATCATAAAGAGGGGTCCCGGTAACCCGAAAATCAAACTTTTCATTAATTTCATCTACTATGGATATGAATTCAGGGATAGTATGGGAAACGACCCCTTCTATTACAGGTGAATTGTTAAGGATCAACCCCTGTTCTTTTTCATTGGCAAATCGCATCAGGATGAGTCCTTTGATCCCCATTTCTGCAAGATCTGTGCATGTTTTTAGAAGTACATCACCGTCATTTATTCCCGGAATAAGCACTGTAGCAGCATAGACCTCACACTCTTTGCAAAGGACACGCAGCGCCTCAAGTGAATCTTCAGGAGTCTTATCGTTCATGTATTTTCGCCGAAGTTCAGGATCGGTTGCAAATACAGTAAATGTAACCTCGGTAACCCCCTGTTCAATAAAGAACTGAGCATCCTGTTTATTCAGTCCTTTTCCACTGGTATAGCCAAGATGTATGGGTATTTTGTATTGTGAGAGGAATTTCACAAGAGCCTTCAATTCAGGATAGCAGCTCACATCCCCTCCCCCGCTTATATTGAATTTTGTGACATTCTTATTAAAACGCAGGGCTTGGTTGATCTCCTGTGCAACGACAGAGAGGGGTTTAAAACTCGAATAACTTTCCCTGACACTGTTCGTGCAATAATTGCAGCCTTTCTGGAATGGCATGCAGTGCTTGCATCCCAGGGCAGGGATCTCTTTTACACCTTTGAAATAACAATATCTGCAAAAACCCCGGCAATCATGACCGGGACGCCCTCCGATGTCTGCGAGTATTTCCATGCCACCACGAAATGTAAGAAGGTCATTTAAACCTGTTGGTGGACGATAAAAAGTGTTCGTGACTGGCTACATTTGAATTATTTGATCCAGACCACTTCAGGCTCTCTCCTTTCAGGTATCTCAGGCTTTCCTTTTGGATAACCGAATATCAGGGGCGCAACATGGATATAACCCTGGGGGGCGCCGATTTCCCTGAGTAGCTTTTCATCCATTAGAGTGCGCTGTGCGGCTCCGATCCAGCAGCTTCCTATACCTATGGATTGTGCTGCAAGCATCATTGTTTGTGCTGCCATAGCACAATCATAGACAGCTGTTGGCGCATTCCTGTTCCCAAGTATTATTACCAAAACCGGCGCTCCATAGAATATATCACTTCCCTCTTTTTTCAAGAAGGCTAGAAAATCCCCCGCGGTCTTTGAAGTGTTTTTCATACCTTCAAGAATCGGGATCATTGACTTCTTGCACGTTTCCGAGAGTTTCAGGATCTTGTCTTTGTTCTGTATAACCAGAAATGCCCATGGCTGCATATTCAAACCAGAAGGTGCATATCCAGCGCAATCGATTAGGAATTTGATATCTTCATCTGGGATCTCCTTATCCAGATATTCACGGATACAGCGGCGTGATTTTATTATTTCGATAATGTCTTTCATATATTAAAAGGGGAAAAAATCCCCGATTTAAATCATGTCTTTGAGGTAGAATTTGTGCGGGCCAAGTGTGCCCCCATAATTACCTGCGCTGATCTTCTTAACTCCTGGCACACTAACAGCAGCTGCAATACCTGCTTTCATTGATCTGCTTATTGCATCGGCATTGAGGCCATTAATAACGATCTCATAGATCGAGTTTACATCTGCAGGTACATTTGTATCCTTGATCTTAGCCTTTATTGAAGGACTGAATTTTTCATTTGTTGTTGCCTTCATGAACTTATAGTTCGTAAATCCGACCTTGGATCCGCTTGCCACTATGCCACCGGGGAAAGGAGTTATAGTATTTTCCTGCAAGACTATGGAGTCAACAGCATTTTCCGCTGCTGCAAGAGCTGTCATCTGGGTATCGGCCATAATAAAGAAATTCCCGCCTGCAATACCTTCCTGCGCTCCGATGCCGTGTTCTGTAACAAAATCACCCTGCATCATAGGGATCTTATATGCTTTTCTTCCACCGATAGTGGTCTCAGATTCAAATCCATCTCCAAAGAACTTGAGCTTAAAGCCGGTGTCGAATTGCTTTTCTGCATCTGGAAGCCCATTCCACATGGCTGCTGTTGGCGCTGTAAGCACACATTGTCCGAGACGTTTTAATAATTGTTCTTCCAGTGATTTATAACCAAATGCACATATTTGGATGTAAACACCGGGTCTCCCATCAGGTGTCTCGCTGCCGTCAACTATCCTTTCGATACCTGCTTCAGCGGGGCACATTATTACAGATGTTCCAAAGCCAGTTGCTTCCTGCGCGGCGACCATGGCCCATCTCTTTGTGGCGCCTGTTATCAATATTCTTGCTATCTTTATCGGAAATGCTTCCGCGAATGTATCTTCTATCTCTACACCATTTAATTCCATTGAAATATCCCTCACATGAAAGACCCAAAAATATAATCTGGGTCTTCAAACATCAGTTATTTTTATTGTAGTATCTAATATATGCTTCGAAATGTTCTGGCAAGCAAAAAAAAATCTTTAATGCATCATCTCATCAATAGCCCGACTTGCAAGTTCCTGCATTCGAACCTGTGTTCTTCCAGGTCCTGAGAATTCATCATGCGCCATTACGGACGCGATCTCCTGGCCAAGAATAAAGATCGCATGTTTATGTTCGGCTTTGCTTCGATGCACATGTATAGGGCTTATCTGAAGGGACTGGTAATGTGAAAACTCCACATTCTCATTTTCTTCAAAGAACTTCTTCATTTGCACCATCAGTGTGTGTAGTTGGATTAACTCTTCTTTGTGTATAAGACCGCCTCCTAACTGTATGTAGCTGTATACTGCTTTTGCAGTACCTCTGTTTCTAGTCACATTGGTTCTGTACTAAAACGATTTTCGCGGAGGAAGCATTCCTACCTTCTACTTATAATCTTTTCGATTTAATCATGATGATTATCAATGAACAATATGGGTGTATTATCATTCATATCGACCGGATCGAAAAAAAAAGAAAAATATTACCTGATAATTCCTTATTTTCAAGGATTTACAACGATCTTCTGGGGCTTGAGTTTGGGAAATTTATCTACATAGACTTCAAATTCCCCTGGTTTATCAAATGTATAAGCGAAACGACTTCTTTCATATCTTAGTCTTGAACTGGAATTGTCCCATAAACCCTCCTTACTCACAATTATAAGGCTATAATTATTTTTTGTGGCACTATCCCACCTAACAGTATCTCCTGCATTGATTGTAAGGGTATAATTGCTATAAAAAGTTGAACCATTCAAGGTAATAACCTTATAGAATCCGTATAGATCATCTACATATGATATATATTGCTTTGCATCCCTAATTGGGGTCGGAACCGGAGTGGGTATAGGGGTAGGCACTACCGTTGGCATAATTGTTGCCGTAGGTGCTGGCGTTGCCGTGGGAACCGGAGTCCCGGTTGGTTTTTCTTCAACGCATCCAGGGAATAACAAAGATACAGTTAATATAAAAATTGAAATAAGCTTGATATAGTTCATAACTCACCAATAATATACATAGTGCTCTTTATAAATAATAGTATCTATTTTTTCTTAGATAGTGATCAGGATAGGGGTTTATTATGAATCCCTTACATAACCCACCCAATGGTAAAAAGCGAACAAAAAGAGAAGAAATGGATCTACGAGGATATCGTTGGAAAGATCCCTCCTTTTTCGCTTCTTTCTACTAAATATAGCATACTTCTCCAATTACTTTTCCTTTTAGTTATCGGAATCATACTTGGATTTGTTTTTGACATTGAACAAATTTCGATGCGCTATGGTCTGCTTGCGATAGTTGTGGCGGTATCATGGAGCCTCCTGATCCTCCAACTTGCGCCGACACTTCGAAAATTCAGGGCGCCGCTAAGCAAAGATGAGAATGACCTTCTTGAGAAGTATAAGAACATTCTTTTTCACAAGAATCATTACGAGGCCCTTCCAGGACTTGCGATCTTTATTCCTTTTATGTTCTATATTTTCTATCTGGGTACGGATATGATGGAAATGTGGGTTGGAAAGGAACCGAATAAGATCCTGATCGTGTTTGTCAGTCTCCTTATATGGGACATCTGTTACAGGATGGGATTGGGATTATGGACATCGGCCCTTGCTTTGTGGAGATCCATCTGCCTGAAAAAACTTGCTGAAAAAAGGACTGAACTGGAACATACACCTTATACTGAACTTAAATATCTTCAAAAATTGGATATAAATAATGTATTCTTCGGTCTGATATCACTTCTTTTGCTGCCCATTTTCAAAACAGATGAGTTCCTGGTTACTGTCACACTTACCTTTATGTTTTTAGTATGCTTTACTTCCGTTATATCAGCATATATTATCTCCAAAGTGCCCTGGCTTCCCCCGGATATTTATAATCTTGTGAATGAGTCAAGCTTTGCATATATCGGTACTTCACTGGGCGGGGTCACTCACGTCACTCCTGTAGTTTATGTTTTTGATGGACAGAAAATATACTTCAATACATCAAAGGAAGCAAAAAAACTGAAAACCATGAAGCAAAACAATAAAGTTGCATTTCTTATCGATAAAAGGGATATGAGTAATATATATGAGAATAAAGCAGTCATGTTCACAGGAGAAGTCAAGATCTATGGGTTAAAAGATATTCCTCTGAGCCTTTTTCGCATGCTTGGAACTTTGCATCACTTTATGAAGAAATATCCAGATTATACAAAGAAATATTCAACGTCTGAATTACCCAAGGCCTGGCAATTGACGCCGATCATTGCGAGGATACTGGTCGAAGTTAAACCCGTTAAGATAATCTACTGGAGAGGAGCAAAACAGATCAGTGTGCCGGTGTAAATATGAACATACCTGATGAAATGAGAAATATCCTATATGCGAATTATTTCGGATATGTATGCACGAGCGACAGATTTGATCAGCCCCATTTGACACCGGTTTTTTTTGTGTATGATGAAAACTCCCAGAAAATATTTTTTATTACCAATGAAAGATCAAAGAAAATCAAGAACTTATCTGAAAATCCCAACATAAGTATTACTATAGATATCAGGGATCCTGTAAATCCATTTAACAATGAAGGGGTAATGGCGCAGGGCATAGCGAACATAACAGACCGGGCGCCAATATATTTCCTGTCTGAAGAAACACTGCAATTATACTATGACATTTACCTGGAATTCAAGAGCAAATACCAGTTGGTCATCGACAATAAACCGATGGGTGAAAACGATGTAATGATCCAGATCAACGTTGAAAAAATGGTGTACTGGAAAGGACCGCATTTTAAGTCTTTGAAATTCAAGAAGGATTCGCAGATTTTTTCCTAGCTATCTTTTTTATCCTTGTATTCTGGTCCATTATTTCCATATATATTTTATTTTTCATCAATTCATTGTTCTTTTCAAGAAGTTCATCTTCAAGCTCGCGGATCCTGGCGTTTAGTTCTTCTATTTGGGCATATTTTTTGCCAAGTTCTTTTTCAAGACCGCCAATAGTAATATCGCGGCGGTGAATGTTAAACTCCATTTTTGTTTTTTCAACAGGATGGATGAATTCAACCGGAGCGGTCTCAATCTGTTTCTCTTGCTCAGGTATTGCTTTTCCCGGTGGGTTTACCTGAAGAAGTAGATCATCTATGTCCTGGCCTTTAAGCTTCTCAATATATAATCTTGAAATACGCTGCTCTTTCGCAGAAAGTGTCCAGGACGTTCCTTTGATGCGCTTTTGTTCATTTGCCAGCAATAGTAGCTGTTGAGCCACAGGGTCGCTTATCCAGCCGATACTCTTATAATAATCCAAAAGATGGGGCAGGTTGTTATGTCCAACCCGCTCAAGCAGGAATCTCATCCATCCGGTCTGAGTTTCTTTTGAATTATCATCCAGTTCTTCCAGCATCTATGCGGTTTGCCAGAATTCAGGAGGCATATCCATCGCTAACTTAAGAGCGCCTTCCGCGCCTCCAAAAACAGGATCTTTAGCTATTTTTACACTTCCACCATCGATTAGTTCCAGCTCCTTTTCAAGTACAACATCAAGATTCTTGATAAGGCTTCCTCCGCCTGCCAGCCAGATATTATTTCGAAGGTCTTCCTGAAAGTCAGGATCATATGTAGAGATAAGCTTTGAGATCCCGCTCATTATGTCCGGAATAATGGATTCACTGGCGTTTTTGACCTCTCTTGTTATGGAAAGTTTTAAAATTGATGAATCAACAGGCACATCTACGACGATCTCTTCTTCTGGTTCGCCCACAAATGAACTCTGTTCTTTCCACTTTTTGGCCATTTCAGTTGTAACCCTTACATTTGTATATTCGTCAGATATGAGCCTTACAAGTTCCTTGTCAATAAAGTCCCCCGCTTTATTGCTGCTTATCTGGTCATCCGGATCAGGTATCGTACCATGCACCCTGCAAAGGTCGGTCGTGCCTGCCCCAATATCTACAATAAGTGAATGTTCAAGCTCTTCCAGATTGTATGCAACACAAAATGGCTCGCTTGCTACCATGACCCCATCAAAGAAACCACCCGCCATCTCGGTAATGATCTTCTTGTTTAGCACGCTTGCCTGGGATGGAACTCCTATAATGGCATATTTTTTAACATCCCTGTTCACGTCAACTGAATTTAAGACAAATTCTAAAAGACCCCTGGCAGCATCAAGGTCTTCCCTCTGGTTCTTTAATAATCCCGATTCGATAGGCTTGAAAAGGTTCAATGCCACCCTGTGCTTCAATGCCTCATCACCATACAGCCGTTCTTTTTTCAGGAACTTTGATGCAACAGCATCCCTTGGTGTGCCAACGATGCTGAGAATGCTCTTCTTCTTGCCGTCGCTTGTTGAGATGGCGGTGTGGTTCGTTCCAAGGTCGATCCCTATGAACAGGTCTTTGCTTTCTTTTGCGCGAGACGCAGATGCGTCCGATTTTACTTTTTTTCTTTTGGTTGCCAAATAGTATCCCTCATAATGATTATGTTGAGTTAACAAATGCATTGCTCAAATATATAGTTTACCTGAGAAAATTACACGAATCGTTTTACATTGGTTCTCGTTGAACGAAAATAAAATATCATTTAAAGGAATAGATATATTCTAGATAAGAAAATATGTACAATGATATATATACTTCAAGATGGAAGATTTTCGAAAAGGTCCCACCAGGGTCAACTGTGCTTGAGATCGGATGCGGTTCGGGAAGGCTTGCAAATATTTTGACCATAAGGAAAAAATGCATTGTTCATTGCATAGATAAAGATCCAATAATCTCCACTCTTGCAAAAGGAAAATGTCTCAAGATATTGAATGTCGATATTGAAAATCATAAGTTACCTTATGAGGAAGAGATTTTTGATCGCATTATACTGGGAAATGCTCTTGAACATATGGCGGAGCCAGAAAAAGTATTGATCAGTCTTAAGAAACATCTTAAACCTGAAGGTCTGTTGATATATTCAGTCCCCAATATTGTGAATTGGCATTCCAGGATGACAATATTTCTCGGTAAATTCGAATATGAAGACGGAACTGTATTTGAAAGGAGTCATTTGCGGTTCTATACCCACAAGACTGCAAGAAAAATGGCTATTGATTCGGGTTACCAGATCGTATGGTTGGATGTTACCCCCAGTATATATCTATTAAAGGAAAAATTAAACATTGTCTGGTATAATCTCGCAAAAGCCTGGAAAAATCTTTTTGCGGACGAATTCATTATAATTGCAAGAAAAAAGTAAAGCCTTATTAATGATAGCGTCAGAACATTCAAAGGTTATCTGGAAAAAAGCTGGAATGATCAGAAATGGCCGACGAGAAAGCTATTGCATACATTAAAAAATGCCTTGAAGCGGGGAAGATGCGTGAAGCAATAGATGCTTCACAGATTACTAAAGTCCCTCTTTCTAAAGAAGAACTTGAAGCCTACATCCAGAAATACCTGGATTCTGGCTGGATGTCAAAAGCCCTGGAAGGCTCAAAAGCCGCAGGTATAGTATTGCCTCAGGATACGCTTATTAAATGTATCAATAAATATCTTGAGGATGGAAAGATATATTCGGCATTTGATGCTTCAAAAGTGATCGGGATCCCACTTCCAAAAGAGAAGATAGAAGTCACGGCAAGAGAGTGCCTGCTTAAAGGAAAATTCACATCAGGCCTTGAAGCCTATAAACTCATCAAAGAAAAACCCAATGAAGATGATCTGCTGGTCTGCGCGAAGATATGTTTCAAAGAGGGAAGGCTCTCTCAGGGTATTGAAGCCTATAAGCTGATAAATAAAACCCCACCTGAAGAAGAACTCGTTATGTGCGGAAATTTTTGTTTGAATGGCGGGCAGATCACCCAGGGTCTTGAAGCTTATGCACTGGCGAAAAGAACACCGACCAAAGAGCTCCTTCGCGCATGCGGTGAAGCATGTCTTCTTGAGAAACGCACCGATGATGCCAGGAAATCTTTTGTGGCTGCACAGAAAGTGGACGAAATGAAGAATACGAATATTGAAGTGAAGGAAATATCATTAAATGAACTGAGGGATTATGTCAATAAATCCTGGAAAAGTCCGGGAAAAAAAGTATGTCCTGATTGCCAGAATGATAAAGATATCAGAGACAGGTTTTTTGTATTGTCAAGATGTCCCGAAAATAATGAGGAAGAAGAACGCCTTGATGCACTTATGAAAAAACGTCATGGGATTGTAGAATTTTGTGTCGAGATGGATGCTTTTGGGGATGGCAGGGGTTTGATATGTTCATCTGTGTGTGTAAACTGTGGTTCAAAGAATGTTGTAATGATCATTGATGATGTAGGGTATTTAGAGATAAAGAAGAAATGAAATATCACGTATATTCGTTTAGATAATATTATATTCATGAAAACCAATGGGAAATCAATTGGTGACTTATAAATGACAATTGGATTTGTGCTGATCAATGTCTCGCCGGGGGCAGAAAAAAAGATATTTGATACGATGATAAAATGGGATGAGATCCAGGAACTATATCCTCTTTTTGGCGATTACGACCTCATTGCAAAAATACAGACGAGCGATTATGAGGGATTAAGTGACATCGTTGTCAATAAGATCAGGGCATTAAAAGGGGTAACCGAAACAAAAACGCTTACTGGTGCCAAATTTTAATTTTTTTAATCGTTTTTGATCCAAAAGATCGTAAGGGTTTCTTGTTATATTTTTTTTATTGTGCAATTGTTGCTAAAATTATATATACTATTAACTCTAAGTAAGTATATGTGCAATAATTGCACATTAAGAGATACTATATGAGGGATTAAATATGAAATTGATAAACGCCATAAGGATAATTGAAGAACGAGAACGAATAAAGAGAAAGGCGGAAAAAGAGATGCAAAGACAGAGAATGCCTTTTGGAAATCAATATGCAAAAATTCATGACCCAAAAAATACAATGGTTCAAGGCGCCCATGGAAATCTGGTTCATGTGCAGTCCATTTTTCCAAAAGAAGATGTTCTTGCACTAAAAATGAAAACCAGAGAATCGCATGTAAAAGAAGCGCTGTTGAAAGCAGTGTACTTTTATCTGGAAAACGCCGAAGAGGAATGAATCTTCTATTTTTAATAATCTCCATCTCATGAGCAAAAAGAGAACAAATTCATATCTTGAAGATATTGAAAGGATAAATAGTGGCTATACACCGCGAATTCATTTTATGTTATCACAACTTAACTTTTCAAAAATATTAATTGTGACTTCTCATTTAAAAAAACTTCGATGCAAGAGTCGATTTAACATCACAAATCCCGGAAAATCTACAGTATTGGCAGGGTGCATCATCTGGCTTTTCTGGCATGAAACCAGCATGTATTTTTTTTATCCTTTCCTTTATCTGAAGGACTTTTCTGCGCTCATTTCGTTTGATCACGACCGGTCGTACAATGCCCCATCGCGCATATTCGACGAAGCCTTTTTCGATGATATACCCATATTTTTCCTCAACGAGAATTGAATATGCGGTCAACTGGAGCCGATCTGTCTGCCAGACCCCATTTTCGGGCATTTTACCCGTTTTTATTATGGATGGTATCAGATTCTCACCTATTTTTACCAGTCTGTCAGGACTGCCTGTTATTTCAAATTTGATTGATCGCAAAATCGGTTCATCCTCAATGAATTCACCCATATAGAATTCGCTATTTGTGGAAAGATTTGTACATATTCTTTCAAGGAAAGGTGAAATTTCCGCTATTGATTTATTCAGAGTTTCATCGCTAACGCTTTGTAATTCAGCTGGATATATTACTCGTACCTCATTAGAGATCCTTTCAAGCTCTGTTTTCAGGAAAGAAAGTTTTTCATTGGCCCAAACAGCAGAATCATATGTCAATGCAAGTTCTTTGAATATGATCCTCTCAATGTAACCTGATGAGAATTCAATTATAATATCATGTCCCTTGTTCGTGAAATAACACATTCTGGGACACTTTAGATACGTGGTTATATCTGAAACTTTGATCATGGGATGTTCAAATATCCCACAGAACTTAAAAATATTGCTTGAAACTATAAAAAATGTAAATATCCAATTTTATTGATAGAGAATTTCTTCAAAAACCCATTCATGATCATGAGGTTTTTTGAGAAATTCAAGTTTGCCCGGATCCTTCAATAACCCGTACATCTCTTTATTTTTCTGTAATCCCAATTCTTTCATATTTGAAGGTTTAAAGTGTCTTATTTCTGGAACATGATCATATCTCTTATTCATCTTGTTCCCTGTTTCAAGGAGAAAATATGCACCGCCTCTCTTTTCTTTTATGGGGGGATATATGGACTCAAAGTTATCAGCCACCCAATTCGCCATTTTCAAAACTTTATTCGATGCATTGATGGTAAGATGACCATATCCGGGAGGAATAATTACTTTATCGCCCTCGCATGCTTTTATCAGGATGACATCTTCGATACCTTCTCCATCCGGTTTTTGAAGTAAATACTGAGCTTCACCTCCCAGGACCTCATATATCTCAGGAAAAGTGACATTTGTCCCGGGTACAAGAGGATGGTAATGCCCTGCTGTTTTCACATATTCACATCCAAGCATCCTGGGAGGGATTACAGTAATGTCATATCTGAGGCCGTGCTCTTTGATCAACTGTTCATCATTTTTGCTCAGTGAAAGCGCCCGGTACATATAATATAATTCAACATTTTCCGCTGTGCAAAGCCAGTCCTGGTCATAAATGACCTCTTTCATATCAGAAAGCATTCGAGTATTAGCTTTTACCCTGTTTGATCCAAATTCCAGAATGGTTTCCATTCATTCTCATCTGGTATAATAATATAAAAATTATTTCATTTGTATGTCCTCATCATATTTTCGAGTTTGCAGGATTTATCCTCGAAAGAATAATGATGAAATCTTTTCAGGGTAGAAAGAAAAGATGTTACCTGAAGTGATCAATACCATTCCTATCCAGAATATCAAAAGATGATATGGATTATCCTGGAAGTTCACGAAATTGAATATCAATACAACCACCCCAAGATGCAGGAGCGATGAACCAAGTCTAACAACATGCCCTTCTTTCTCGAACCTGATCATCCTGCTCTTGTTAATAGTTAATAAGAGAACAATAGCCTGGACAGCTGTCATTATCACAAGAATAAAACCCAGTCCCGTCCCCAATCCAGAATAAATGGTAAGGATCAAAGTAATTCCAAGTATCAAAGCGCTGGTTCTTATCATCATATCCTGCTGGAAGAGCCTTTTAGGAATACAAAGACCCAGCGAAATAAGAAGCAGTACAAGGAATGGATAAATGATTGAATTCATTTCATCGATGAACCGTTCGTATAGGATTGTTTGTGTCCAATGGGAATCGACTGCAAGAAAATTATAATACATGACTTTCGGACAAAGCCCATTTTTTCAACAGATTAAAGTGAATAACATTTAAGTATTAGTAGTTATATATAATAACTACAATGACTGAAAA
>JAPMTR010000014.1 GCA_026552975.1 Candidatus Methanoperedens sp. | reverse complement strand
ACTGACCTTTACGTTCCTGATTACGGCATAAGCGTCGGTATTCTCTATCCTTACCGCATTGGCATAATCCTCTTTTACAGAAATTTCCCATCCGCTTATGACATACGGGTCGGCGGAAGTTCCTTTCCCGCCAACGACGCCGTTCGCGGCGCCAAATCCGTTATTGCCGTCGATGTAAATCGGCGAATGCGTTTCTGTATTTGCTTCAGCGCTTGCATTGACGAAAGGCGCGCACAAAAGCATCGCTACCACTAACAACAGGATTCTTTTCATATCTACACCCCCTTATGCTCGATTGTAATTCCTATGGATTTTGCATCATCCGGCTTGCCCGCCTCTTTGCCAGGTGTTGTGAATGTCCATGAGATTTGTATCCAGTTCCCGTTTGTATCTCCATTAAAGGATTTGTAGTCATAACTTATCTGGTTACCAGCAGTATTATAATATTGCACCTTGAGCGTGAATTTTCCAACAAGCCCGGGTTGTGATTTTACCCACGCCGAGAGCGTGTAAGCCTGGTTTGGTTTCACCTCAATTCTGTCGGATGCACTCCCGCCAGTGCCCCCCTGTACCACAAATGTCGTAACAGCAGTGTCGTAATTTATGAACCGTATTGATTTGGAGCCGCCGTGATAAATGGCAGTATCGGTGGTTGTGTTGCCACTTCCATAATATGCAAGTAATCCCCAGTGTGGCTGGCTATTCCCCGAGCCATCTTCGAATCCGGGGTTTTGAACAGTACCCGGGGCCGGTGGCCCACCTGTCAGCGAAACATCGTCAACCCATCCCACCGCAACCGGCGGCTTGACTAATGGATGATAATCCCCGGCCCCATATTTTCCTGCACCTGCTCCATTCTGGTCGTCGTCGCCGAGCCCGTCGCCGTCCGAATCCTTACCAGTATAATTGGACCAATAATTTCCGCCGAGATAGGGACCGCCGATTATGTTTTTGCCGAGCGTTTTCGTGGTGTTCCATTTGTTGCCAGAACCGCCGGATACAAAGTAATTAGTTGGATTATTGAAATAGTTGTTATAAACGAGGTTGTTGTTTGGGGAAGAATCTAAACAAATTCCATGCAGGGTATTACCAGTCACTGTATTGTTGGCTACGGTGTTTCCGTCGGATTGGTAAAGCAGGATTCCGCGCTTGTTGGATGTGATGGTGTTGTTTGATAGTATGTTGCGTTTTGGTGCGGCATCACCAGTATCCTTACAGACACCGACGCCAATCTGTTTATTGTTAGAAATCTGATTTTTGGTTATCTTGTTATCGTTCGAGTCCTGCTGCAGATATATTCCGTTCTGCGTGTTGGAATTTGCCGTGTTTTTGTCTATTGTGTTGTTTGAAGCGAATCCAAGCCGGATCCCGCTTCCGGTAGTGCTCGGAGCCTTGCCGTTCCAACTCGCCGTATTGTTGGTCAATGTATTATAGTTACAAGATGAATAGAGATATATCCCATCTCTTGTGTTGGAGGTTACTAGGTTATCCAAAATTTTGTTGGACTCCGATTTATATAGGTATATCCCAGACGAATATGCCACGTTGGCGGTGGTGCCGTTTACCACATTGTTTGATATGACATTGTTCTTAGACGAATCTATAGATATGCCCTGTAGGTAGTTAGAATTGGCGGTGTTTTTCGATATGGTGTTGTTGTTTGAGGAAGAAGACAGATAGATGCCATGAGAATTGTTGTAAGCAGTGCAGTTTGTTATGTTGTTGTTTGAGGAAGCCCACAGAAAGATGCCATACCAAGAATTGTTGTAAACATTGCAGTTTGTTATGTTGTTGTTTGAGGAAGAACGCAGATAGATGCCATAATAAGAATTGTTGTAAGCAGCGCAGTTCGTTATGTTGTTGTTTGAGGACTTATACAGCCAGATGCCATAATAAGAATTGTTGTAAGCAGTGCAGTTTGTTATTTGGTTGTTGTTTGAGGAAGAATACAGAGAGATGCCATAATGATTGTTGTAAACATTGCAGTTTGTTATTTGGTTGTTGTTTGAGGAATAATACAGCAAGATGCCATAATGATTGTTGTAAACATTGCAGTTTGTTATTTGGTTGTTGTTTGAGGAAGAATACAGATAGATGCCATAATCAGAATTGTTGTAAACAGCGCAGTTTGTTATGTTGTTGTTTGAGGAAGAAGACAGCGAGATGCCATACTTATTATTGTTGTAAGCAGTGCAGTTTGTTATTGTGTTGTTGTTTGAGGAAGAATACAGATAGATGCCATAATAAGAATTGTTGTAAGCAGTGCAGTTTGTTATGTTGTTGTTTGATGAAGAACGTAAATAAATTCCATGATTTGCATTTTGAATTGTGAATCCTTCTATCGTAACGCCGTCTGCGTCATTAAGATAAAATCCATTCTGTGAATTATCAGTCGGCGAAACGATCACATCAGGGTCGACCGCCTTTATCGTCAGGTGGTCTTTTGTTATCGTTACGGATTCGTTGTGCCCCGTGTAATTGGCATATACCAGCAGGGTGTCGCCGGATGCGGCGGCATCGTGGGCTGATTGTATGAGTGGATACCAGATGCCCTTGTTCTGGTTATAGACGCAGGTTTCTGTCGAGCCTACCTGAATTTTTACTGTGTCAAAAGCGGTTGCCCCTTCATCGTCCGTAACCGTTAACTTTGCGATATATGTGCCATCTACGACGTATGTGTAAGCCTGCGTTGCAGGTGGGTTTCCTGCCCCGGAGTATTCCGCGGTTCCATCGTTGTCCACATCCAAACTCCATGACGCAATCGAACCGTCCGTGTCGCTTGCAGACATCGTAAATGTAACGTCCAAAGGCGCATCCCCATAGGTTGGATCTGCGGATAAGGAACA
>JAPMTR010000039.1 GCA_026552975.1 Candidatus Methanoperedens sp. | reverse complement strand
AAGCACCCTGTGGCTCAATGTCTTGCTGGTTCATTTACACACCACATCATCTCTATTCAATATGGTATATAAAGGCCACGATTCGTGGGACACTACCGAAAAAAGCGTTGAAACCTGAGTTGAGCACCAGGGCCAGGGAGTTGCGATATAAGGGGTTGGTGTAGAGGGATTTTAGTTTTTTGCATTTGAGTTGGGGGTTAATAACTGCTGAATTGTATTTATATGCGTGTTGATTTGCTCATAATGCCTAATATCCAGAAACGAAGGCAAAAGAATGCATTGAAAGCTGAATTTAGTAGAAATTACCTATTATTTCTGGATAAGAAGCATTAAAAGCCTTAGAACATGCTGGATTTGTAGTAGTAAGGCAGTGCAGAAGCCATATCAGGATAAAGAAAGTTACTTTTGAAAGTGTTATTAAAATAACCATCCCCATTCATGAGACATTAGACAGAGGAACGCTTAAGAGCATACTCAGAAATGCCGGTCTAACTGTAGAGGAATTTGGTGGTTTAATATATATCTTGGGAAGCTTTTGTAAATCTTTTATACTTGAACTTTTATGATGATAATATCGCTTCCAAATAGTAGGGCATTTTGCTTGATTTTTCAGACTTCAATTATCTTCATCTGATCCTAGACAACATCATCCTTCATTTTCCGGGGGTTTAACCAGCCTGATAAGATTTTCTTTCCCCTTTCGTATCTTTATTATCTTACCATCGCCTTTCATTTTGGAGAGTACCATGCTGATCTTGGATTTTGAAAGTCCGCTGTACTCTACAATATCTGATTGATATGACTGTCCCCCTTTCCTGAGCAGGAACTGATGGATCATCTCTTCATCATCGATATCTTCAAACGAAGGGTCAGAAAGCGGAATTGCAGGGTCAAGTCCCATATTGACCAATCGTTGCTCTCTGGCTGCTTTTTCCATATCTTCTATGCTTTTGTCCCCATGTTCTTTCTGGACTGATTGAACCATTTTTTTCCAGAATTCCGGTATTTCTGAAATCTCATTGATCATCTCATCAGGCATTTCGGTAATCATATCTTTATAAAAGTCCTTATTAGTGGTGGAAACTTTTTCCAGGCGTTTATGTTTCCAGAATCTGTAAAATGCCAACGAAACGATTATAATGAAAAAGATGAGTATTCCTTCAATAATCAACAAACTCCAGCTGGGGTATTTATTAAACTCCTGTAGTGGGGATAAATTTGTTTGATTCGAAGGAGATAAAATTACCAGAGGTTCACCTGCGCTAAAATTGCCAGATGATGTTCCATCCCAGACCAAAATATTCCCGTTCTTCTTTTCAAATTCAGGTACTGCCTTTGCTACCTCATAACCTTCAGGTATAATGATCCTGAGCTGGTTATTGGGGGAAAGCAGGAAAACACCACCAGGAAAAGCATCTCCTATGACAATATTATCAGATTCATAATATGAAAAATTCTTCCATACAAAATCATATTTAATAATTCCAATCCCATCTGAAAGTGTTTTTTTAGTTTCATAGGTTACATTGTACGTTTGAACTTCCATCGAACGATTTGAAAAATTCAATGAATAATTTTGAAATATTTTAAATAGATCATCATATTCCGGGGTTTTATATTTAGAGATATTTTGACTTGATTTGAGAGCATTTTCCCACTCAACAAGCTCGGATTTAGAAAGAGGGATGTCTTTTTCCATTATCACCATCGCATCTGAGCTATTATTAACATTTATGGTTATAAATGACTCTGCAGCTACTGCATTTGACCCTAATAAAAATAATATACATAAAATTAAATACTTCATAATTATTTCAAGCCTGGTTTCAAATCTAATATGACCTGCTAATTAATGATTGTATCGGTTATATTATTATCTGATTGTTGGTGGAAGAGGAGCATTAAAAGAATTAGTGGATATGGATTATACAATAGGAGTGGATATGGCTCCTCTGTAATTTATTATAAATGTTCTATGTATTTCAAAACTATCATGATGTTTGAATTCAGGTGATAGGATCGGATACTGTGTTTTTTTCTTAACGAACAGAAATTAATCAATACCTGGCTATTGTTATAAACCCCGTATGACCTACCCTGGCAGTGGAAGGTCTTGTTCCCCTATCCGAGAATGATATTTCACGTTCCAATGTTTCTATTGTCCTGACGTGCACAAAATTTGTTCTTCCTATAGATTCCCTGATCTCCTTTGCCTGCTCAAAAAAAGGTGAATAAGTCACCAGAAATCCCCCAGGATAAATAATATCTGGAACATAAGGTACAACCCGCGATGAAGCCATGGTATCAAGGGTTATCACATCAAATTTTTCATCTAATTTCTGGATCTCTGTTTCAATATCCCCGAGGCGCAATTCTATGTTTGCAAGTCCTGCCTGGGCGAAATTTTCTCTTGCCAATTCCAGGAAATCCTCCCTTATTTCATAGGTTACAACCCTTTTTGCAATGCTGCCAAGATAAATTGCAAGTATCCCCGAACCTGTGCCTGCATCAAGAACACTATCCGAAGAGCAAAGTCCCGTATTTGAAATAATAACCCCAATATCTTTTGGCATCATAGGTGCACCGCTTCGCCTGGCATGAATGAACATATCAGGAGGCCTGGGTTTTTGGATTATTAATTCCACCCCAAGATGAGTACTTATTTTATCCCCGAAGGTTTTTTCCCTGAGCTCATCAAGCTTTATGATCCCAAGATCAGTATGCATTTCACCTTCAGGCCTGACAAAATATTCCTTCATCTTTCCGTTATGGAATGTTTTTAAAATTGCTGGTGTGTTCATTATTTTCCGCTGGGGTAATATAGGACTTATTAGATATAGAATAAGTGGTTATTCGATGGTAATTATTAACGAAAAAAAATATTCAATAAAAACATTGGGACTGCTCACAGGCCAGGCGGATGTAGATATGGAAAATATCCCTGAAAATATTCTAACAATAGCTCAGGTCGTAGATGATCCTGACAGTCTGCCATATGTCCTTGAAACCCTGAAATACATGAAGATCGATGAAATGGAAAAATTCAGGTTCGTATTATTGAGGGTTCAGATCGATTCCCAGCTCCATCTAAATGAAGATATGGAAAAATATCATAAACGTCTTTTTGTTTCCCAGGTCATTGAAAAATTAATATATGGCGAACTATTGCTAGAAGCTCCAAAAGAGGACGAAGAAGATGAAGATGAGGATTAATATATCCTCGTTTTTTGTTTATTCATATCCAATCGTGACTTTTATCATTTTATCGCCCTGAGCGATCTTTTCTACTACATCCTGCCCTTCGATGACCTTTCCAAATACAGAGTGTTTCCCATCCAGGTGTGGTTGTGGAGCTTCAGTAATGAAAAATTGGCTTCCACCGGTATTAGGACCTGCATTGGCCATAGATACCGCCCCTTTTGTGTGCTTCAATTCTGGATGAAATTCATCAGGTATCGAATATCCAGGGCCGCCCATTCCGGTGCCTTCAGGATCTCCACCCTGGATCATAAAACCATGAATAACCCTGTGGAACGTAAGCCCGTCATAGAATCCTTTCTGAGCCAGATCGATAAAATTTTTTGTGGTTATGGGCGCTTGCTTTTCATACAATTCGAACTTGATCGTACCCTTTTGTGTCACTATGGTGGCTATCCTGTTCTTTTCGGAAGATACATCTTGTGAGATGTTCTGATCATTTTCGATATTTTTGCCGCCGATGCATCCTGATGCTACTGAGAACAGTATCACGATAGATAAAACCAATATGTTTTTAATTAAATTTTGATTCTTCATATAAATAACCCTCAAAAAAAGATGTCCGGTTGAACCGGAAATGTGTTTATTCTTTCTTATCTTCTTTTTTTTCTTCCTGAGCCATCTCCTTGTCCATCTTGTAATCGTCATAGCCCATCCAGGCAACGATCAAACCTACGAACAGCAGGAAAAGACCAACAGTAGCTCCTAATAAGTCTAAGAGTTTATCTAAATTCCCTTCGAAATATCCTGGAATTCCTGTATACCACACAAGACCCACCACCAGCAGCACAATTCCTATTAACATCTTTATTAAATTATTTACGAAAGACATAATATCACCAGCTAACATTTGTTTTATCTATTATTAAAGTTTTTTATGAACTATCGGAAAACTTATTACCCAGCCTATTAATAATAACTTATGAATGGGACAACCTTAAGAGTGAATATAAAAGGTGTATATCTCATTGAGAAAGCACCAGGTCCGGTACCAATAGTTCTCCTTGAGGACGATATGGAACGTATAATGCCCATCTATATAGGATTATCCGAAGCGATCTCAATAAATTCAGCGTTAAACCATGAGATCCCACCCCGTCCCATGACACATGACCTTTTCGTAACCCTTGTCGAACGCCTTGATTCAAAAGTTGAAGGTATATTGATCGATGAATTAAACGAAGGTATCTATTATGCCAGGATCTCAGTATCCCTGGTCGGCAAAACTTTCGATATTGATGCAAGACCCAGCGACAGCATAGCAATCGCACTTCGATGCGCTGCCCCGATCCATATCAGGGAAAGTGTCCTTTGTGAAGCTGTAATAACAAAAGAAGAGCTTGCTAATGTTCTGCCTCTTAACAATTATCTCCAATCATAATACTTTCACACCGCTATAGTAAAGCAAATACATTCATAGGTCATAATTAGATTATGGATATTGAAAAAAAAAGTGTCTATACGGTACATGAATTCACGCTTGCAGTAAAAAGCACGCTAACGAATGGGAAATTCAATGACGTATGGATAAGGGGGGAGATATCGAATTTTACGAACCATTCCTCAGGTCATCGATATTTTACGATCAAAGATAAGAACAGCCAGCTCGCCTGTGTCATGTTCAAATGGCATGGCAAGAACCTCAGGTTCCAACCCGGACACGGCATGAAGGTGCTTATTTTGGGGGACATCGATGTGTATGAACAAAGAGGAGTTTATCAGTTAAAAGTCAGGGATATGCACCCGGATGGAATAGGCGAACTCTACAAGGCATACGAGCAATTGAAGAATAAACTCGCCATGGAGGGTCTGTTTTCACCCGACTATAAGAAACAGCTTCCTGGATTCCCAAAAAAAATAGGCGTGGCAACATCACCAACTGGCGCAGTACTTCATGATATCTTGACCGTTCTTAAGAGAAGATATCCCGTTAACATCCTTTTTATCCCCACTGTAGTCCAGGGTGAACACGCTGCACAAAGCATAGTCAACTCTATAGAAGCTCTCAACAGGACGGATGTTGACGTAATAATCCTCGGAAGAGGGGGTGGATCGATCGAGGACCTGTGGGGTTTTAATGAAGAAGTTGTGGCGCGATCAATATTTAATTCAAGGATCCCGATCATATCTGCAGTTGGACACGAGACTGATTTCACGATTGCCGATTTTGTGGCCGATGTCAGAGCTCCAACTCCTTCTGCAGCTGCTGAGATCGCTGTACCTGAAAAGCAGGAATTGTCAAACCAGATAAGAAGGTTAAATGACAGGTTGATCGAGAACGAAAAGAGATATTTAAGGGAATCACTGTCTCGTATTTCCATATCTGGATCAGTTCTTGATCCTCGTTTGCTTCTCGAAAAGGTTACACAGTATGTACAATATGTCGATGAACTTGCACAGAAGCAGACATCAAGTTTTGGAAGACTCATGGAAGTCAAGCAAGCGCTTCTGGATGCTCATTCTGGAAAACTTAATGCTGTAAGCCCGCTGGGAACGCTTTTAAGGGGTTATAGCATTACACTAAAATTGCCAAAAAAAACACTAATTATGAATATTGCTGATATTGAAATATCCGATGAAATCTCTATAATCATAAATGATGGGAAATTAAAATGTATTGTAAATGACAAAGAGGAATGCAAATGGAAATAAGTTTTGAAGAATCACTTACTGAGCTTGAAGGAATAGCGGATAAACTTGAACATGGGCAGCTTTCCCTTGATGAAAGCCTTTTACTTTTTGAGAAGGGTATAAAACTTGTAAGGGAATGCAATTTGAAATTAAAGAACGCAAAACAAAATGTAGAAAGATTGATCCTGGAGAATGGGGATATTAGGTGTGAACCATTTGATATGCAAGAATAAACCAGGCTCATTTGAAATAACTGCGATAGAATTAATAGATAACACGATAATTCAAGAGAATTGAGAATTATGAAAGATGATATTGACTCTTTACCACCAGAATCCGATGCCTGTGAAATAAAAACTCCAAAAGACCACAGGACCATGTTCAAAGCTCTTGAGAACCCATTGAGGAGAAAGATAGTAAAATCCATTGGAGCTTTTGGAAAGACTAAAAAAGAGATCTTGAATGAACTTGGTATCACTGAATCGCAGTTGAATTTCCAGCTCGATTTTCTTGTAAAGGAATGCTATGCAGAAATAGAAGGAGAGAACTGCAAGCTCAATGCAAAAGGAGTTCAGGAGCTGCTTGCTAATATTAAATGAGGATCTCAAGCATTTATATTTATTCGACAATAGGAGGAACCTATGGCAGAGCTTGGAAAAATAGAACGTCCGGAAGTATCGACTTTTAAATCGAATCGTAAGCTGTACGTAGTCCCCACTCTTCCTTTTGAAGAAATGGCTGCACAATATAATATTGATGTGGCAAAAATTGAGCGGTTCTGGGGAGAAGTCAGGGAAAAGGTAAATTATTTCAATTCAACCTATGGAAAGATCAGCACTATATATATTGAAGGGATTTTTGAAAGTGATGGGGCAGACAATAAAAAAGGACATCTTGGCTATTTTGAAAAATATGGCATTGAAAGTAACCACTACAAATTGATAAAAAACCTTTTGGATAATGGCGCATCCATAAAAGAGATAGATAAGAAAGACCAGCTGGAAGAAGGAAAGATCCTGTTTGACCAATATTCCATGACATTTCTTCCGATAATAGAAAAGCTGCACCGAAGTTTCTATGGCAAAGATATTGATTTTGAAGGATGGAGAAATCATATTATCAAAAATATCCAGGAAAAGCAAGATGAGTTGAGTAAAGATGTGAACCGGATCATAAGTGAAATGCCTGCAGATTCAAACGGGTTATTAATGATCACGGATGGAAGGCCGATCGATTTTCCCGAAGGGATCGATATATTCCAGATCAGGCCGCCAGCATTTGATGAGATGGTAAGGATATTGCGGAATAAGACAAAATGAAGATAGCTTTACCCCAATTTTTAGGCTGTTCCAGACCATGACCTGGATACTCTATGCACTGGCATGTGTATTCCTGTATGGGCTAATGCAGTTCTTCATTAAATTATCATCAAATGGAAATGCTATAGCATCTTCATTATATTTTGTGGGTTCACAGTTCGTTGCCCAGGTCATACTGGGCGCATATTTTATTTCAAAGAATGGATTCGATGTTGAACAATCCGCGATCAAATACAGTATCCTCGGAGGAATAACTGCAGCTGTTGCAACGATACTTTTTTTTCTTGCACTTGAACAATCAACACTTTCAAAGGTCGTTCCTGTTGTGAACCTGAACCTCATAGTAGGGGTACTTCTTGGCGTCCTCCTCTTGAAAGATGAAATGAATTTAAGGATCGGAGGGGGGATAATTCTGGCAATGGCCAGCATATACCTCCTAACGACATCAAGTTGACCCTTAAATCACATTTATCGCATTCGCGATCAAAGGCGCAACACTGACTACACTTACTCCTTTATCAATAGTGTCAGTAGCTATGATCCCTTTCACTCCTGCCTTAAATAATTTCAGGATGGCATTATTTGAAAGAACAGGATGAACACATGCTGCAAATACTTCATGAGCTCCCTGTTTCTTGAGCAATGATATTGTTTCTGCTATAGTTCCGCCAGTCGAGATAATATCATCTATGATTATGACATCCCTGCCCTTCACCTTTACATTCTTGGGCTGGATCGATACGCTCTCACCACTCAATCTTATCTTTTCAAGATAATCATAGTCAATACCAAGATCTTCCGAAGCATTTCTTGCAATACCGATAGCACCGTCATCGGGTGCGATAATAAGAGGGTCATGGAATTCCATGGTCTTAATGTATTTTCCTATCATCGGAGTTGCATCGAGGTTCACAGCTCTGGCGTCAAAAAAGTCAAGAACGCTCTGGTCATGGATGTTTATAGTAAACACATTGTCCGCCTTTATCGTTCGTGCGATCGCTCGGGCGGTTATAGATTCTCCGTTCTTGAATCTTTTATCCTGGCGGGCATAACCCATGTACGGTATAACAACATTGATCTGTGATGCTTCGTTGCATGCTTCGATCAACTGGAGCAAAGCGACCAGATCGGTATCTGTGATCGTGCTCTGGATTATTGTTACTTTTTCTCCTATGTCATCTATGATCCTTGTATAAAGCTCCCCATCCGGGAATTTCCTGAACTCACTGATAAGCAGATTTGATCCTGATGATTCACAGGTTCTTCCTGCCAGCAATTGGGAAGAAGGACCTCCGATAATGTTCAATACTTTACCTCACGCCTTTAATGAATAGATGGAATATAAAGAATTTGCACGATATCTGATATTGGGATAAATTACACCCTTAATTGATTAATAATGTAATGTATTATCGTTATATTTATGTACAGCAAGAGCATTTATGAAACCCTGCCTATCTGAAGAAATACAAACCCTTATAGAGAAGCGGATACTTAAATTAAATAATCAACCATGGGAGAATGATAACATGACCCTATTTATCGAAATTAAAAATCTTCGTGTTGGCTTTGACGGTGTCGATGTTCTTAAAGATATTAACCTTGAGGTAAAAGAAGGAGAGATCGTGGGCATCCTGGGAAAAAGCAGTGCAGGAAAATCCATACTTTTGCATGTTCTAAGAGGTGTCGAACAATTCAATGATATCTCCGGAAATGTAATATATCATCTTGCGCAATGCAGTTCATGTGGAGTTATCGAGAAACCCAGCAAAGTCGGAACTTCCTGCCCTAAATGCCAGAAAGAATTTACAAAACTAGATATTGATTTTGTAACTTTGCCGATCCATGATCCCCTGAGAAGGGATATAACAAGAAGGATCGCAATAATGCTTCAAAGGACATTTGCGCTTTACGGTGATGAAAGAGTCATCGTGAATGTCATGAACGCCCTTTCGGAAATAAACGAAATGGGGCCCAATGCTATTCATAAAGCAGCTGATCTTCTTGACCAGGTCAATCTTTCAAACAGGATGATGCATATCGCAAGAGAACTTTCAGGGGGAGAAAAACAGCGCGTCGTTCTAGCAAGACAATTAGTTAAAAGCCCGATACTGTTGCTTGCGGATGAACCTACCGGAACCCTTGACCCAAAGACGGCTGAACTTGTTCATGAAAGTATTTTGAATGCGACAAAGAATTTCGGGATGTCACTTATTATCACATCTCACTGGCCAAAAGTCATTGAAGAACTTTCTCATAAGGCATTATGGCTTGATGAAGGAAAGATCATTATGGAAGGAAAACCTGCTGAAGTCGCTTCTGCATTTATGAAAGAAGTAGGCACATTAGGTGAGCAGGAAGAAGTCGAGATAGGGGAGACTATAATCCGTGCGAGAAACCTTCAAATGACCTATTTTTCCATGGACAGGGGTATAGTAAGGGCAGTGAATGATATCAGTTTTGATATCAGGGAAGGTGAAATATTCGGGATAATCGGGGTAAGCGGAGCAGGCAAGACCACAACCTCCAAAATAATTTCCGGTTTATTGAGGCCCACATCCGGATCTATCGATGTCAGGATCGGGGATGAGTGGATCGACCTTACGCAGCTTGGTCCTGAAAAAAAGGGACGGGCTACGAAATATATTGGCGTACTCCATCAGGAATACAGCCTTTATCCCCACAGGAACGTAATTAATAACCTTACAGAATCCATAGGTCTTGACCTACCTTTCGAACTGGGAGAACGAAAAGCTATCCAGACACTGAGAACCGCTGGATTCACCGAGAAAAAAGCAGCAGAAATACTCCAGAAATTGCCAGATGAATTAAGCGAAGGTGAAAGGCACAGGGTCGCTATGGCCCAGTCGCTTATCAGGGAACCACGGATACTTGTTTTTGATGAACCCACTGGAACAATGGATCCGGTCACAAAGATCGAAGTTTCAAAATCCATCCTTAATGCAAGGAAAGAACTGGGTGAAACTTTTGTCATAGTATCACATGATATGGATTTTGTCGCTGAAGTATGTGACAGGGTGGCACTTTTGCGTCTTGGTAAGATCGTTGACATAGGTGAAACTGACGCTGTTTTATCAAAGTTATCCAGCAAAGAGCGTGAAGAAGCCCTTGAAGGAGTAACCAAGGAATTAAAATAAAATGGTTGAATATTATTAATAATTGGAGGATAAGTGATCTCAATAGGGATTAACGGGCAACAATTAGAATTAGAAGATAAAGCGCTTCTAATAGACGCTATAAATGCATCAAAAGCAACATACATACCTGGAACGATCATTGGTATCATTAAAACTGGTGAAAAGACAGAGGAGGCCACATCTGAATATAAGATCCATACATCTAAAGGTGAATTCAGGATCGAGCTTTTTGGCGACCATTCACTCTGGGTCAGGTTTAATTCCCTTTTCGTGGACTCAAAAGCTCACTGGGAGTCAAGTAATGTGATAGCCTTTGGGCCTGTGGCAACTGATATCAATATTCAAAGGGGTGAAAAAAAATATAATCGCTATGATGTTTTCCTTGGAACGGGCGGATATGATCCGGGAAATAGTTACCTTATGATAGCCAAGGATAAGCATGTTGCAGATTATGGAAGTCCAAAAGATGCAATTATCGGAAAGGTAATAAGCGGAAAAAATATTGTTGCAAATATCGGCCAGAGCGACTCTATACTTAAAATAGAACCCATCATAAAATGGGAAACACTTCTTGACAAGAATCTCACGCAGGATCTAAATACGCCACTTGAAGACGGAATGAAGATCTTTACATCCTTCCATGTAGAATTAATTAATGAATCCCCGGAGGGTGCGGAGCATTTCCTGGCACTTATCAGGGACAAGACATTCGGTGTGGATACATTCTCAAATTCCTTTATATCAGATAATGTGCTCCAGGGTGAAGGATGCCAGTATGAGCACTGGGATGCTCGTGTTGAAGGTTCAGTGGCAGTAAGGACTGATGGGCAGGGCAATGGGCGAGTTTATATCTATAAAGAAGACAGGACATCGAGTCCTGTCCACAGCATTGTTGGGCATGTTTCAAGAGGCATAGAGCTTATCAAGATCGCAGCCCCAGGCAGTAAACTTTCGGTCACTTCAGATCCTGAACGGGTCATGGTACAGGGAATGACATGTAAAGATGCTGAAAAAGTATTGGGAGAAAGAGGATTAAAGCTTGAACGAAGTGGATACACCGGGGATGATGGTATCATCGTTGAGCAGGATCCGGACACAACACTTGGGATCCTTAAAGAAGGCGGGGTAAGGGGTCTTGGAGTTAAACCGGAAAAGATCATTAATGTAAAATTCTATTATGACTCAGCACCCATAACTATTGATTTCTTCAGGCATTCACTTCGCCTTAAAGACAGGCCGCTTGGCCCGCTTCCAGTAATTTACACTTATGAGAACACCTTCCTGTTCAGGTCGGAAAAAGAAGCCGAAGCATATAAAGAAATAAACCCTGAGAATACTCCAAAAACCGGGGTGAAATCAGGGGAGATCGGCGTGACAAACCAGGCGGCAAAACGATATGGTATGATCGGGATCAAGCTTTTAGATGATGAAAAGTATGGGCCTACAGGTGAAAAATTCGAGTGTACGAACATCATCGGTAAAGTCCTGGAACCCGAGCGTTTGAAGGGTTTCAAAGTGGATGATATAATTTACATAAGAGAGGTATTCTAATGGATACGATCAATAAAATGATAGTCGTCAAATCACATAAAGTATTACCAAGCGACGTTGCAATAAAATTGTATGAATCAAAACCAGATATTTTCGTGAAAGAAACCTGTTATGGAGTTTTAGTAACAGGCGAACGGGATGTAGTAGAAAATATTATCCTGGACATACGGAAGCTGGATCCTTATGGCATTTTCATCAAAGAAAGGGGTTTTTCCCCGGGTGAACCATTCAGATGCAGATCATTCAGGCA
The DNA here is from genome assembly GCA_026552975.1 of Candidatus Methanoperedens sp. Classification (GTDB taxonomy): domain Archaea; phylum Halobacteriota; class Methanosarcinia; order Methanosarcinales; family Methanoperedenaceae; genus Methanoperedens. Next base: position 9,723 of record JAPMTR010000039.1, on the reverse strand, counting down.
CGGAGGATCAAAACCCGGATTCCATAATCTCCAGAATGATGATGCAATGCTGACATATATTGCTTCGGGTTTAAAAGCGCTGGATAAAGGGGAAATTCCCGTAGAAACTAATAAAAAGAAAAAACTTGATATCGATAAATTTGTAGAAATCATAAAAGGATCAGAGGTAGCAAAATGAAAGTTTTCATTTACCCAACAAATAGTCTTATTCTTTCAGACCTGGTTGAACGTTTTGGGCACAAACCCCTTGCCATGATGCAGGTAATAGGGAAAAAAGTCAGAACTCAAGGGTTAGATTCCCCGCCGCTTAATGTAACACCTGAAGACCCAAAGTTTGGATTAAAATACGCGGCAGTGGAAGTCCCTTCAGGGGTGAGAGGAAGGATGGCTCTTTTTGATCCTCTTCTTACCCAGGCTGAGGCTGCGGTCGTAGTTGTAGATCCCGTATTATCTTTCGGTTGCCAGGGATGCGCAAGGACGAATGAACTTGTCAATTTCCTGTTAAGGGGGAAAAAAATACCCTTACTTCGACTGGATTATCCAAAAGATGAGGAAGAAGCAAAGTTGTTCGTGTATAAGATATCTGAATTCCTGAAATCATTAAAACCTGAGGAGGTAAAGAAATGACGGTTACCGAAACTCCTGTAAGAATAGCTGAGCTTTCATGCGGCGCAGAATACAGCGGGATACAGCCTGAGATTGATTCTGCTGTAAAACAGGTCAATGCTGTAATGGTCTACCCTGAAGTAGAAACTTCAGAAATTGAAACTATAGAAGAAGAGCTTGGATTAAAAGTAGCAAGTCCTGACCTTAAGCTGATGATGGCGCGGGCAAAATCCATTGTCACAGGCAAAGTCCATGTTGATGCTGTCTTTATTTCTACATGTTTCAGGTGCGCTGAAGCTGCGATCGTAAGAAGTGAAGTGAGACGTTATATCAATGAAAACACAAGGATCCCTGTAATCAGTTATTCATTTACTGAAAGAACAACAGCTGCGACCCTTCTTACCAGGATGGAAGCACTCACTACCACTGCCCGCAGGAAAAGTCTTCTTGCAAGGGAAAAACAGACAGGTATTACTGCAGGAATAGATTCCGGGTCAACCACTACAAAATGTGTGGTAATGAAAGATAATAAGATCATAGGAAAAGGGTGGGTGCCAACTATCAAAGTGCTTGAGAGCGCAGATGAAGCTTTTAATAATGCCATGAAAGAAGCAGGTGTTACACGCAGTGATATCCAGGCCCTGGGAACGACAGGATACGGACGATTCCTTATAGGCGAACACTTGAAGGCCGACCTGATGCAGGAAGAAATAACTGTAAACTCAAAAGGTGCAGTGTATCTTGCTGAAAAACAAAAGGGCCCTGCGACGGTTCTTGATATCGGCGGGATGGACAATAAGGCCATATCTGTTCTTGATGGAATACCCGGCATGTTCACAATGGGCGGTATTTGCGCTGGCGCATCAGGAAGGTTCCTTGAGATGACAGCCAAAAGATTGGGCGTTGAGATCACAAAGCTTGGGGCTCTTGCTATAGAAGGCGATGCAAAAAACGTTAAAATGAACAGCTATTGCATAGTTTTCGGTATCCAGTCCCTTGTCAATAATCTTGCAGCAGGTTGCACTCCCCAGGATGTGGCTGCAGCTGCCTGTCACAGCGTTGCTGAACAGTTATTCGAACAGCAGCTCCAGGAAGTGGATGTGAAAGAACCTGTTATTATGGTTGGAGGGACAGCACTTATTGAAGGGTTACCCAAAGCAGTTGAAGAATTATTAAAACTTAAAGTGATCGTTCCACCTAATGCACAATATATCGGAGCAGTTGGCGCAGCGCTGCTTTCATCAGGGTTCATTTCAAAATGAGAGGAATCGATGGATCTTATTGAAACATTTATCGTGGAAACAACAGATACTGAGGTCGGGGAAAAAACAACCCGTATGCTTATACAGGATACCATAGCCGATCTTTCACTCACCAGAGCGATCGGAAGATTGAAAGTTTATGTTGATCCTGAACTGCCTCTTTTCATTTTTGTTGCCCTTCTTCGTCTTGGAGCACCTTCAATAAAAGTTAAGGATTTTGCAAAGGTTGAAATGGGGGATATCGGGAAAGATGAAGTAAAGATAATACTGTCACAGGAAACAAATATTGGGAAATTACAAAGCAAACTATGGGCAAAATATGGAAAAGACAATATCCTTCAGCCCGACAGGAAGATCCTGGTCGTAAAAACTGATCCTTTAAAGGACATGGATATGCTTCGTGATATGGTTATTGAAGAGCCCAAACAGGAAGTTCTGGATCGGCTTATTGATGCCATCGCGCTTCGGATAATTCCTGAAGGTTTCAGGGTACGAAAGCACGAACTGACAAATGATTATGTGATCTTTGTGGCTTCGGAGAATACACTTAAACCAGAATGGGTCGCAAAAGGAAAAGAAATACTGGAATTCCTGAGGAGGGAAGATAATGCTTGAACCTATGATGTATATTGGCGGGGCATATAAGCACAGCCAGCTCATTGAACTTGTTGAAGATCTTGGGGGCTATATTCTTCAAAAAAACATTATGCAATCAGAGGTCGTTATCCTGATGCTTATCCCGATAAATGATCTTAATATTGTTGAAGCAAAATCAAAAGAGCTTCTGGGTAAACTGACAAGAGCCCCTCTCTCAGGAAGTGAGATCGCGACCATTGCGCCAACGCTTGCTTACCATCATCTCCCTCATCTTGATTGTGATGTTGCAGAGTTCCTCAGGAAACAGGGCGCTAAGACTAACATGCTTGGTCTTGCGCGAGGCGTTGGAAAGAGAATTTGTGAGTTATCAGCTTACGAACGCGATCTTATCAATGAACATGATATTGCAGTTTTCATCCTGGGAAATTATAAGCATTGCGTTATTGAAAAATCCAGGAAGCTTTATGAGGGGATCGAAATACCCATAGTGGTCACGGGTGCGCCTGAACTAAAAACTGAAGAAGTCCCTAATGCTACTGCATACGTTGGAAGTTTCGGGAGGATCCTGCATCATATGAGGCACGCTGAGGAACTTAAGACACTTGACAGGCTTTCTGAAGTTATCGGAAAGGTGCTTGACGATGTAAGGATGGAACTTGCCAAAGACCCGCCGTCAGTAGCCCCGCCACGCATCAAGAAGGAGATAGAAGAGCAGATACCCGAAATAGTCGATAACCTGCATCCTTTGCCCATAACATTGCAGATGAACGGTGTGAGGGTCAAGCTGCCTTATAAAGAATATCACGAGCAGATTGAAAATATCAAATTCGTGGAAGGTGTGACCATGAAAGAGGTCGCACGTATTTTGCCTTCAAAGATGAGGGATTTCATTTTGATAAAGGCACTGCCCAAGAGCGAAACCGGATTTGTGATCTGATGTATTGAATCGGGAGGAATAGAGTAATCTATAAGTCCTCTAATTCTATTGAGTACCCCCATGTATCATCTTGAGTGCATCGAATGCCATAAAAAATATTCTCATACAGAAGTAATTTACACATGTACATGCGGTGGTCTCCTCGATGTTATTTATGATTATTCAAATATCCATCTTTCGAAAAAGGATTTGACCGGCCCGCTTTCAGTCTGGAAATACCGTGCTCTTCTTCCGATAAGCGGGGAGCCTGTATCACTCTATGAAGGAGGTACGCCTCTTTATCGGGTTGACAGGATAGCAAAAAGTGTGGGCTTAAAAGATGTATATGTCAAACATGAAGGCATGAATCCCACCGGTTCTTTCAAAGACCGTGGAATGACCGTTGGCGTAACAAAAGCACTCGAACTTGGCATGAAAACAGTAGCCTGCGCATCTACCGGAAATACATCCGCATCTTTAGCAGTGTATGGTGCAAGAGCAGGAGTTCCCGCTGTAGTGCTATTACCCTCAGGAAAAGTCGCCCTGGGAAAACTTGCCCAGGCGCTCATGCACGGTGCAAAAGTATTGAGCATCAGGGGAAATTTTGATGACGCGTTAAAGCTTGTGCGGGATCTTTGTGACAGGGAAGGTTTTTACCTTCTTAACTCGGTTAATCCTTATCGTCTTGAAGGACAGAAGACCATTGCTTTTGAAATCGCAGACCAGCTCGGATGGCAGGCGCCTGACAGGATTGTCCTCCCGGTAGGGAATGCAGGGAACGTCACAGCCATCTATAAAGGATTCAGGGAATTAAAGAAACTTGGTCTTATTGACAGCGTTCCAAAGATGACCGGGATCCAGGCAGAAGGAGCAAGTCCGGTAGTTGCTGCCATAAAAAATAATGCAGCAGCAATAACACCTGAAACCCATCCTGAAACAGTCGCAACAGCGATCAGGATCGGAAATCCTGTAAATTCTATTAAAGCCCTGATAGCGATCCGGGAATCCGGAGGAACAGCAGAAACGGTTACTGATGACGAAATAATCTGCGCCCAGAAAGAACTTGCATATCTTGAAGGGATAGGTGTAGAGCCTGCCAGTGCATCCTCAATTGCAGGACTTCGAAAACTTGTGGAACTTGGCGTTATCGCAAATGATGAAAAAGTCGTATGTGTGACTACCGGACATTTGCTTAAAGATTCGCAGCATGTGCTTTCCATATGCTCCAAACCAATAGAGATCGATGCCACGATTGAATCTGTGAGGGCTGCGGTTTATTCTAAATATTAATATTTTTCTGCAGGAAACCAATGCCAGCTCGAATATGGATGAGATATCAATTTATTCACTAGATTTAAAATTCGACCGATATACTTATATACTACTTATCTGAATATATAACTCTTTCGCTGAGGTAGAAATTGAAACGACTTGGAACTGTTCTTCATACAATTGACAATACACTGGTAGTGCGCGCTGATAAAACGCTGGATCTGGGTACCTTGAACCCGAATTCAATGATTATCACAAAGACAATGCGTAAGATCGGCAAGGTAAAAGAACTATTTGGTCCAGAAAAAAATCCCTACATATCAGTCAGATTATTCAAAGACATAAAAGAACCAGAGATAACGAGATTGAAAAACGAACGTGTTTATCTGGCATAACGGAAAGGTGTATAATGGTAGAAATTGAAAAAGTAAAGGAAATCGAAAAGACTGAACGCGAGAAAATAAGAGAAGGCATCAAACAGAAAAAAGAAAAAGAAAAAGTCGGTCAGTTCGAAAAAGCCACAGTAGAATGTCCTGAATGCAAGAGTCACGCACTTGTCCATGATTATGAGAGGGCAGAGCTGGTATGTAATGAATGCGGACTTGTAGTGGATGCAGACTTTATTGACCAGGGTCCGGAATGGAGGGCTTTTGACCATGACCAGAGAATGAAACGCTCCCGTGTGGGCGCTCCAATGACCTATACTATTCATGATAAAGGATTATCCACTATGATCGACTGGAGAAACCGCGACTCATACGGGAAATCCATATCCAGCAAGAGCAGGGCACAGTTATACAGGCTCAGGAAATGGCAGCGCCGCATCCGTGTAAGCAATGCTACCGAGAGAAACCTTGCCTTTGCGCTTTCAGAACTTGACAGGATGGCATCAGCGCTTGGATTATCACAGAACGTAAGAGAAACCGCGGCAGTCGTGTATCGAAAAGCCGTTGATAAGAACCTCATTCGTGGAAGAAGTATTGAGGGCGTTGCAGCCGCAGCATTATATTCGGCGTGCAGGCAGTGCAATGTTCCCAGGACGCTTGATGAAATAGGTGAAGTTTCAAGAGTAAGCAGGAAAGAGATCGGAAGGACATACAGGTTCATCTCAAGAGAACTGGGTCTTAAACTTGTCCCGACATCCCCAATTGATTATGTTCCTCGCTTCTGTTCAGGATTGACCCTCAAGGGAGAAGTCCAGTCAAAAGCAGTCGAGATACTCAGGCAGGCATCCGAGAAAGAACTCACAAGCGGAAGAGGCCCAACAGGCGTTGCAGCAGCAGCCATCTATATTTCCTCTATCCTTTGCGGCGACAGGAGAACGCAGCGTGAAGTGGCTGAAGTCGCAGGTATCACTGAGGTTACGATAAGGAACCGGTACAAAGAACTGGCAGAAGAACTGGATATCGAAATTATCCTTTAAGAAGGAATTCGCAAACACGAATCGTTTGTTAGAGTAGATACAGAACCGCAGATAAACGAAGACTTATCTCATAAGATCTGATTTTATTTGCGGAAATTTTTTTTTATGAAATTTGATGTATGGGAGCAAATTTACAAACTTATCCTCAAGGATATGAATTATGACAGGATATGTGATGAAAAAGCGGCACTTATTCTCTCAAACTTGCTCAAAAAGAAAGAAATAGAAAATAAATCGGATGTTATTGATATAGAGCTGCTAAAAGAAGTCATTGATGGAGAAGATATTCTGGTGTGTGGCAAGGCGCCTCGACTAAAAGAGGACATCAAAAATATCGATTTTAAAAAATATATTGTAATAGCAGCCGATGGAGCTACAAGCGTTTTGATAAATAAGGGGATCATCCCCGATATTATTGTAACAGATCTTGACGGTAATATGGATGATGAAGCAAAAGCCAATAGGTCTGGCGCTATTATGGTGGTTCATGCGCATGGAAATAATATGGAGGCGCTGATCGAGGAATTGCCAAGGCTTACAAGGGTGATCGGTACCACACAATCAACACCCCTTTCAAATGTCTATAATTTCGGGGGTTTCTCTGATGGGGATAGGTGTGTATTCCTGGCAAAGGAATTTGGGGCAGGATCTATAACTCTAATAGGTTTTGATTTTGATGACACGAATGTTACTCCGGTCAAGAAGAAAAAACTCTTGTGGGCGAAAAAGCTGATAAATATGATAATGATTTCTAATATTTAACCATGTTAATGAGCATTGTCTTAAGAACAATCCTTATATTAAGAAATGATGTATTCTGTTTATCATAATAATAATAATAATTTTTAAATAACTTCTCATCCATGAACGATAAACACGCTATCCATACCACCATAAGCACTGATGCACTAAGGGTGCTCGAGCGCTATGAGAAAGAACTGGGCGCCAAGAATACTGTTCTTGAGCGTGCGCTTCTTGGAATGGATAAACTTCGTTTCAAAGAGAAAATTGATATTCAAACCATAAGCAGAATGATAAAAAGGATCAAAGTCGGAATACCTGGTGTTGATGACCTTCTAGAAGGAGGTATTCCTGAGGGTTTTGTCGTTATTGTAACAGGCCCTCCAGGAACTGGAAAAACTACATTTTCATTACAGTTCCTGATAGAAGGTCTGAGGAATAATGAAAAATGCATTTATTTCTCATTTGAAGAGAAAGCGGAACATCTCATAAAGCAATCTATGCGTTTCGGATGGGATATCGGGAATTATATGGATAAAGGCTATCTTGAGATATTCGGGTTTACAATGCTCTCAACAGAGGAGATAATTGAGATATTTGATGTTTTCAAGCCAAAAAGGATCGTCTTTGATTCGCTAAATACCTTTTTTGAAATAGGTGATTTCAGAAGATCCCCACAGTGGAGAAATATCTTAAAGCAGATCAGGGAACGAAAAATAGCCTGCCTTGCCATAACAGAAAAGAAACATGGTCTTGATGTAAAGGAATTTGATGAATTTGATTTCATGGGAGATGGGGCGATTTTCTTTGATAAAGGACAAAGACATGATCTTGATCCATATCCTACATATTACCTACAAATTCAGAAAATGCGAATCACAAAGATAAATGAAATGCCCCATCCATTTATTTTTACCGATAAGGGTCTTGAATTGATCGGTTCAAAAACCCTGGTGAGTAGATTATCCCCCACCCCCATCCATTAAACCTAAGTAGCCAGGGAAAGATGAAAATACACTATTAAGCGATTAATAGACTTTTTTAGTTAAAATAAAACTTAATAGTACCTTTAAAAACTAAAATAAATCAAATAAACTGTAGATTTATTTAAATCACTTGCATGTTGTTAGGTGATTGGAGGATGTCACACGACTTCCACATTATAAAAGGTGAAAGAATGAATTTAAAAACAACATATGCATTATTATTCCTGACTGTGATAGCTCTTTTTATCGCACCGCAAGTAGCAAGATCGGGTTTGATCACGCAGGCCATGCCATTGGTCCTATATTTAATTCCATGGCTATGGATAACGATATTATTTAAGAATATAACAAACCCTGCTTAAATATAAAATATGATTTTAAGAATTGCTATCACAGGATAATGACAGCTTTATTATGCTTGGTTAAATTATGAAAAAATTATTACTGGCTTTATTGATCTTTGTTTCCTCTGCAATTACAGGGGATGCTCTTTATGATGAGTGTATGTTATGTCATAATGGAGAAACAGGATCTGGAAAATATCCTGCGATAAACACATCTTTATTTGGGGTCCATCGGAACATTAATAATACTGATGGAATTGAAACAATTTCAAACTGGGATTGCATTGTATGCCACTATGATGTTTCAAATATGTTCTCTATAGGTTTCACTGTTGCCACCTACAATTGTGAGGATTGTCATGTAAATGGAGTGGTTCAAAACGCTCCAAGGGTTTACAATCATATCAATAACGCAAATATTACTGTAAATGCTATGTGCAGCGATTGCCACAATAAGACAGTGAATCTTTTCAGCTACAATGCAAGTGCAAGTGTTTCCCATTATGGTAGAAATGCGTCTTTGGGACTTACCACAGGGGCGGATTATTGCACTTTCTGCCACCGGAATTCCTCATCAGGTTACAAAGATGTCATGCAAAACCAGAATAATAATGGAATAAATGACCATACATCTGGAATTCTAAACACGGAACATCCTGCAGGAAAACCGGACTGCACGATCTGTCATGGGCAGGATATGCTTCATGGATCAAATATTTCAAAGCCAGTTCTCAATTCTGATCTATGTATAAACTGTCATAAAAAGGACAGATTACAAAAGAACATGCACAATAATAAAGTTGAATGCATTAGCTGTCACTTAAATGATTCTACTGATATCCATAATATTAAATATATAATGCAGGACGGAAGCTACAGAGGGATAAATGCGACCCAATGTGCTGATTGCCATGATTTTTCCTTGATGCAACCTTATTTTCAACTTCCATTTTCAACTGCAAATTGCACGACCTGTCACGAAGGGAGTGGACTGCAAAAGTTCGCTCTTGCCCCAAAGCTTGCTACACAATTAACTCATAGCAACAATCCTTCTTCCGGTGCCCTGTGGAACGGTTCCCAGCCAGCATACTGGAACAGCATGGCCAAAGCCTGTGATTACTGCCACGGGAATACACTACATGGATCAAATGCCCTTGGAAATATCGAAAATATCAGTTCAGGGAATTTACCAGGCCAGGGTATAACCAGCACAAGTTACTGGTGCGCCAACTGCCATTACAATACCACTTCATCAGGAAATTATTCATATAAAGGGAATTTGTTATCTCCCATACCTCCTGAAATAACTAACAGTGATGGTATTGTACCTTTAAAAGCTCAAGATGGTACAAGCTTCTTTAACCACATTCTCACAGAATTCTCGGACAATATTTGCATGGCCTGTCATTCAACTGATTCCCCGAGTTCCACAACACAATTTATTCATAGAGTTTCCTCGGGTGCAAGCGGGACTAATTGTGAATCATGTCATGCCCAGCCGCCAGCCGGAAGTTCAAGACCTGATACGACAGGTGCACATGATCTTCACAAAGCTGCAGGATATGGGAATAATGCT
>JAPMTR010000038.1 GCA_026552975.1 Candidatus Methanoperedens sp. | reverse complement strand
AAAAGAGATTAAGAGTGGAGACGATTATGGAGTATTTGAAGTAACAGATCTGGCCAATGACAAAATCAATCTGACTAACAAGAACACTGTCAGCTTGAGCCGCAATACTGAAACAACCTTAATGGGAAATATGAAATTCAAGATAGCAGATTCTAATACACTTAGATTCTACCCCAAGGTTGACTATGTGATCGGAACAGGAGGAGATGTAACAACTGGAACTGGTGCAACAGCAACAGCAACAACCACAGTCAAAGGTAATGTTACACAGACTCTGACCGCAACTCCAACAGAAGTAAAGACACAAGAAACTCCGGCAGCAGCAACAACAACCGGCGAAACTGGGAAACCCGCAACAACCACTCCAACAGAGCCAGGTTTTGAGGCAGTGTTCGCAATCGCAGGCTTGCTCGCAGTAGCATTCCTCGTGTTGAGACAGAGAAAGTAAATATATAAATCCGAAGGGAGAAATCCCTTCACTTTTTTTTTATAGATCGATTCTTATTAAGACATTTTTTCATACCATTTTTACAGGTTGGTGTGATAAAATAAAAGGTTACACGTCACTTTTGCCCGATATAAAGTTGTTCAACCCGTTCTATTGAATCCGAATCCTCAAGCGATTTATCGCTTCTCATATTGACAAGTCTTGGAAACCGAAGCGCATATCCGGAACCATAATTCGTGCTCTTCTGGATCTCCTCAAAAGCTACCTCAAAAATGATCTTTGGTTCAAATTCCAGGTGGTTGGAGTTTTCTGAAATTATAAGGTCTTTAAATAAATTGGTCATCTCCTGGAGTTGTTCATCGTTAATACCGGTTGCCACCCGGCCAATAGGAAGCAGTTTGTCAGTGTCAGGATCACGGCAGGCCAGAAGATATGATCCAATGGTTCTTGTCCGCCGTCCTTCACCCCATTCACCCCCGACAACGACCAGATCCAGCGTCTCCATAATGGGTTTTAGCTTTAGCCAGTTCTTTCCGCGTTTTCCTGGTGAATATAATGATCCTGGATTCTTAAGCATTACACCTTCATGCCCTGCAGTAAGTGCTTCTTTATATACTTTTTCAACAATGAGAGGATCATTGGTCAGGGTTTGATCTGCAAGTATGCTTCTGTCGCATGCTTCCTCAAGTTTTTTTCTGCGTTCGAAAAGAGGTAGATCAATAAGACTTTCCCCATCCAAATAAAGGATATCAAAAAGATTCAGGTGCAGAGGGATATCGATCGACGTGGCAGAGATGTCATATTTTCTCCTGAAACGTCTGAGTATTTCCTGGAATGCCATTGGTCTTTTGTCTTTTCCTATAGCTACGGCTTCCCCATCAAGGATAGTGCTTGCTGCGGATACTTTTGACATGACGGATCCGACAAGATCAGGCAGCGACAGAGTAACATCCTCAAGTTTTCGCGAAAATATTTTGACCTCATTTCCTTCTTTGTGTATCTGCACACGCGCCCCATCAAATTTCCATTCAACAGCAACCTGCCCCATCTCTTTAACAGTTTCATTTATACCAGGTCCAATTTGTGCAAGCATCATCTTTAGCGGGCGGTTAATAACTACTCCCAGCTTTTCAAGTCCTGTCTGACCTTCTTTTTTTGCAGTTACAGCAACAAGTCCCATATCATTTGTCAAAAGAACCCCGCGTTCAACAAGCTCCCTGGAAACATCAAATGCTTCTGCGATCGCATTTCGAACTATCCCCTCACCGACTCCAATTCGCAATTCTTCGATCGATAACCTTGACAGGAAAGTTATTTCTTCTGGCTTAGCTGAACTGAAAAGATACTGCAGGTTTTTTATTTTTGTATCCTGGGAACCCTTACCCTCCAGTCCGGATATCTTTTCAAAACGTGAATATACTTCTGTTATGGAAAGTTTCTCTTCTCCTTCAAAGAAACTCAAGTGAGTCTTCCCTGACCTGATCGCTTTTTCAGAGGCAATGCCTATATCCCCGGTTTCCTTCACAAGTTTTTCAATTCTTTTCAGAGGCAGTGATGATGTTCTTGAAATTGCTGAATATAATATATTTGGACCTATCCCGGATTCTTTATTACTCCATACCGGAAAGATATGACCCATAATAAAACGAGTGACAATAGGAAGTTCTTCGTCACTCACTTCCCTGAAAAATCCTGCTACGACCGAGGTAATTTCTAAAGAACCTTTAATATTTTCAATAGTATTGCATACCTGTGCGAATCTTTCAAAAAAAGTCATATAAAAAAAATAAATAAAAAGGCGTTTGCCAATTTATCTATTTCTTGGTCGCATTTGCCAATTTTGCCGCATGAATAACTGCTATGTCAGTTCCGTGGCAATTTGTACAATATTTGGATCTTGAAAGGTGAACTGTTATCAGGTTTCCAAGACTTGGCTTGAGTGAATCTGGCGGTGCAGCATGGCAATTCTCACAAACTGAATAATGACCGGGGCCATCCGCTGATTTATCGACCGAAGGGATCTTTGGCGGGAATCCATGACATGTATCGCATTGCAGATTAATTGTGCTGGGGCCAATATGGATATTATGCACCTGGCTGCCGTGGCATGTCATACAGAGCTTGCCTCCATTCACATGGGGATTTAGATCTTGAGCATTAGTATGGCACAGTTCGCATTTGATTGTTTCAACTCTTGGTGGGGCTGCTACAACTTTTGGTGTTTCACCGGCTGTTTTTGCAGAAGTCCCTGTCGATGTGCCTGTTGACATCTCCGTTGTTTCTTTTACAGTCGGAATGGGGGCTTCGTTCACATCATCGTTTTCTTCCGGAGTCATTTTAGACGTACCACCCAATAAAAAATAACCACCGGCAGCTACCAGAATAACTGCTATTAATATTGCGATATAAATAGGAACCTTGGAATTCTTATCATTCATTATGTAATCACCTGATGTATTAGGGTTTTGTATCGTTTTAAATGTTTTGGTTTAGTTCAATTTATTTCAGAGGCAGCTTATTTTATACAATTAGATCATCAAGAGTTAAAATATGGAAATCCAGACCTTCATAATGCCTTTGGTCATCCTGGGGATCGCCCTGATAATAGCCCTGGCTATCAATGTGATAATAAAGATCCTCATGAAGAGAGCCGAAAAGACAAATACTAAAATTGATGATATTATTCTTCATTCAATAGGAAAACCAATTTATATTCTTGTCATTGTGTCGGGTATTTATTTTGCAGCCCAGCAGACGCCATATCTGGCAGATATAATATATAAGTACGATGAAGGATATAAATATAGACATTTTATTCTCACAATTTTTATTACGTCGATGGTGGCAAACCTGGCAAAAAAGATAATCAAGGAATATGGTTATAATATTGCCGCAAGAACCAAAGGAAATATGGATGACAGACTGGTCGCGCTTGCCGATATGTCTGTAACATACATTGTCTGGTTCATTGGTATCATTATTGCATTGTCAGGCCTTGGATATGAGATCACCCCCTTGATCACGGGTATGGGGATAGCTGGTCTGGCAATTGCCCTGGCTGCACAAAATCTGCTTTCCAATGTGTTCGGAGGTGTAACGATCACTATTGATCAGTTATATAAGGTGGGTGAAAGAGTGGAAATGGGAGGAGTTTATGGGGATGTATATGAAATAATGCCCAGATATACAAAAATAAAAACGCTGAATAATATGATCATAACTATTCCAAACGCCAAGGTGATCAACGAGCAGATAATCAATTATTCAGTTCCCGATACGACCGTAAGGGTCAAGATACCAGTAGGTGTGGCATATGGAACTGACCCGAAAAAACTGGATGAAATACTTCTTGAGATAGTGAATAAGTCTTCACTTGTACTTAAAGATCCAAAACCTTCGGTGCGTTTTATTGAATATGCTGCTTCTTCACAAAACTTTGAACTTATTGTATGGGTAAAACATTATGATGACAGGAATCCGATCATCGACCTTGTTTTCAGGGAGGTATTTTTGCGATTTAAGGAAGAAGGTATTGAGATACCGTTTAACCAGATGGATGTCCATATTAAGAAAGATTGATATGGAATTAAAACAAAAAACCATACTCAGCGCCGGATGCGCTGTTGTACTGGCATCTGGCCTTTGCATTCTTCTCATTATGTTGACCTCACCCCAGGTATCTTATTTTTCGATCTCTGCACAAATGAAAATCCTTATTATAATTCTTATTCTCTCATTACTTTCAATACCTTTGATCACGGGAAATTTGGATAGACTTCCCGATATATCAAAAGTGCTGGGATGGACTTTTATCGGACTGGGGTCTGAATTCATCCTCTTCCCCATTATATTTTTAATATTTATCATGAATTTTTCTTCAGTTATTGGTCTTGTTTTTGGCATGTCTGTCCTGACACTTTCATTCATATTCGGATTACCTGCAGGTCTGATAAGCATCGTAATGGGGATCACATTGATAAAGAGAAAATAGCAATGTAGAGATAATATGACAGAAGATAATGAACTTGCAAATATAAAAAAGAAAAAGCTCGAAGAATTGATGAAGCGCCAGCAGGAAATCTTAACACCAAAACCAAAGACCGTTATCGAGGTTTTCACATCACCAACTTGCCCCCACTGCCCGAGGGCGCTTTCGATGGCGCGTGACCTTGCCACCCAGATGCCGGGATTACAGGTTTTTGAAATATCAACGGCAACTCCGCAGGGTTTTGCTAAAGCAGCCCTTTACGGGGTAAAAGCTGTTCCTATGGTATTTATCAACCATAAACGGGCGTTCACGGGAGCGCCGCCTTCGATAGAGGCTTTGCGACAGGCATTGAAAGGGTAGGTAAACAACCATATGAACTGCAGTTCAAGGTCGACTATGTGGCTGGTTATATCATTTCTTCAAGAGTGAATAAATACACTCCCTTAACAAGAGCAAATTTTTTCACCTCGTCCGAAAATCCCTTCCGTGATGCAACAACATAATGATTTTTCCTGACATCCCCACCCCACTCTACTTTTTCAGACTTTTCCAGTAACTCTTCCATTACACTTTTATCAACTTCTTTTTCATCCCACCTGCACTCGCAGAACAGTATATCCCCGGTCGCTTCATTTGTGGCGACGATATCTATTTCATTATCCATGCGCCACCATTTGCCCCATTTCGTGAAAAGAGGCAACTTCCCATTCAGGGAGAGGTTTTGTAGAAGCTCACCTGAAATATCCTCAAAGATGGTATCCAGGTAATTATTGAAATCCCTTTTGATGATATCAAGAACTATTTCAGGTTTTCCGATCTCGATAAGGGAAGAGTTAGGATAAATAAACCTGAACCAGAACCTGAAGAAATAATCTTTAAGAACATAGTTCCCTACCCGGGTTGATTTTTCCTTTGAAAGGGTCACAGGTACATCTCTTCGGATAATATTTAATTCTATTAACTTTGTTAGATAGATATATAATTTGTTTGTGGCAACTCCCGAAAAATTGGAAATCTCATTGAATGTGATCTTTCCAAAAGCGATGGCCTTCAATATAGAGAAATAATTTGCAAAGTCCTGAAGCTCTTCCATAAGCAGGAATTTTGCTTCTTTATAAAGGAAGGCATCCTTATCAAGAAAAGCTTTCATAATATTTTCAGGAAGGCTTTTTGTTCGGTCAAATTCTTCAGCATAACGCGGTATGCCACCCAGTACCGCATACGCGCCCAGGATGTCCTCTTCCTTCCAGTCTTTGAAGAAATCCCTGAAATCAAGATATCTGAGCGGTTGAAGGTCGATCTGTCCTGTACGCCTTCCATAGATAGGACTTGCATATGAAAGCGCTATCTTTTGCATCATCGAGATGCTTGAGCCACACAGAATTATCTTCAGGTTCATATTCTTCCATTTTTCATCCCAGAAAAATTGAAGTATTGAAATAAAATTCGGATTAGTCTTATGGATATAAGGAAGTTCGTCAATGACAAGCACCATCCCATTCTTATCGATGTATCGTGTGAGATAATCAAAAAATGCCTGCCAGGTATTGAGGGGGCTGTTCTTCAGGAATTCATCGTTAAGCGTCAGGCCGGCAATATTTGAATAGATTGAAGCCAGCTGGTTTTCTTTCTGGAGTTCCCCGAGCAGATAAAGGGCCTTCAAGGGGCAATTGGATATTGATTGTTTTATCAATTCGGTTTTTCCCACGCGCCGCCTGCCATAAATTATTATGAACTCAGCAGAATTTGAAGAATATTTCTCTTTGAGAAACTTCATTTCTTTCTCACGGTCAACAAATTGATATGCCATGAAGGGTAATTGTTACATACCATATTATAACTTCCGATTAACATAATTTGAATTATGATAACTTAAAATATGATAATTTTAATAATATAACATGTGTAAATCTGTTGCAAAGAAAAGGTGAATAGATGGCAAATATATTGTTTTTTAACCCGCATCGGATGATGGATATGATGACCGCATCCATGAGTAAAGATGAGGACAGCAAAACCATAACATTGAATATTACGATCTCAGCAGGACTCAATAAATTTAAGATCTCACGGATAAACGCGGTTTCAATGGTGCTTGGTATCTCAAAGAAAGATGTAAAAAATGATAAAATTGATCAGATAGTCAATAGGCTGACCACAGAACTTGATGAAGTTATACAGAAGCTACCGACAGAATCCAGGGAGGCGCTCAAGCTCATAATGGATGAAGGGGGCTGGGTAAAATACAATAAGTTGTCAAAGGAATATGGGGAAGAGAATGACAGCTATTTCTGGGAAACTGAGCCACCTACTTCGACTATTGGGGTGCTAAGGTTGCATGGACTTCTATTTGTTGGAAAGGCCGGGATCGATGGGAGGATGTATAAGATTGCTGTAGTGCCTAAGGATATCAGGATAGGACTTAAGGAGATTTTGAAATGAGTCTATGATATCAAGGATTATTTAAAACTCATTACGCATAACAATCGATTCAGGACATAATATGAACAAACCCGAATTACTTGCTCCCGTTGGCAGCAAAGAAGCGCTCATAGCAGCGATCGATAACGGAGCAGATGCTGTTTATTTCGGTGGGACGCTTTTTAGTGCCCGCCAGTTCGCTTTCAATTTTACAAATGAGGAACTGGAACAGGCTATTGATTATGCCCATATGCGCGGGGTCAGGGCTTATGTGACAATGAACACGCTGATCAAAGACTCCGAGATTGAAGAAGCGGGCAGATACCTTCAATTTATCTGTAATGCAGGAGCCGATGCGGTCATTGTCCAGGACATCGGTATCCTTCGGTTGATCCGGGAACAATTACCCGGACTCCCTGTCCATGCCAGCACCCAGATGACAATTCACAATGCACAGGGAGTGAAGTTCCTTGAGGAAATGGGTGTTAAACGCATTGTCCTGGCTCGTGAAATGTCACTTGATGAAATTCGAAGGATAAAATCGCAAACAACAGTTGAGATCGAGACTTTCATGCATGGAGCATTGTGTTTTTGCTATTCAGGACAGTGTCTTTTAAGCAGCATGATCGGAGGAAGAAGTGGGAACCGGGGATACTGCGCCCAGCCATGCCGGAAAAAGTATCGAATAAATAAAGAAGAAGGATATCTGTTGAGTCCAAAAGACCTTAATATGAGTGAGCATACAGGTGAGCTCATAGATGCAGGTATCGATTCTTTCAAAATTGAAGGACGGATGAAGCGGCCTGAGTATGTCGCTGGCGTTGTGAAGGTGTATCGAAAGCTGATTGACAGGTATCTTGCTTCACCTTCGGATTTCAGGGTGACCAAAGACGAAAAGCACACGCTTCTCCAGTTGTTCAACCGGGAATTCACGACAGGTTATTTTTTAGATGATCCAGGCGCCGAATTAATGAGCCGCAAATATCCGCATAACCGTGGGACTGAGCTTGGAAGATCGATCGATTATGATTCCGGGACAAAGTTATTGGAAATACAGCTTAAAGCCCCGCTCAGGGTCGGAGATGGGATCGGAATTGGTAACAGGGAAACAGGAATAACTGTACGGAATATTTATATTGGGAAAAAAATGGTGCAAAAGGCAGATGCTGGCTCTTTTGTCAGGATCCCTATTGACATCCCTGTTGCTGATAATGAAGTGATCTTTAAAACATTTGATAGCAAACTAATAGCTTCACTGGAAATAGGGAATATTAAGAAAATTCATGTTAAAATGCACTTTAAAGCGAAAGTTGGCGAGGTTCTTTGCCTTCAGGTCGATGATGGCGAAAATAAAGTTGTGATCAATGCAGGTATTGTATCCCTGGCAAAGACAAAGCCAGTTTCCAAAAGTTCGATCGCAGAACAGTTAATAAAGCTTGGGGAGACCATTTATGAGGCAAAGGAAGTGGAGTTTGAATTGGATAAGAATATTTTCATTCCAGTTTCTGAATTGAACTCGATCAGGCGTGAGGCGATCGAAGCGCTTGGGAAGGTGCGCGTCCAGAAATGGAAGAGAGAGTGTAATGAGCCGCATATCTCTTTTGACTTTAAAGGATTTGAACCGGGACGGATCCTGGCGGTCAACACGAACACCATTGGAGCGTTAAAAGCTGCTGTTGATAACGGTGCTGATGTCGTATACATGGGGGAATACCCTGGGGATGAAGCGTGCGAGAATATCAGATTTAAGAAAAGCAAACCGCAGATAAACACGGATAAACGCAGATTTGTTGATCGGATAGATTACGTTAAAGCTATAGAATATGCACATGAGAAATGTGTTAAAGTATTCATAAATACACCTCGAATTGTAAAGGATTTAAATGAGATATCTTCTTCTCAATCCTGGCAGGATATATTTGATTCTTCGGATGGTTTTCTTGCAGGAAATCTGGGAGTCCTGGCTCATCTTCGAAAAAATTATCCTGATAAGCCAATGATCATAGATTATCCGCTTAATGTTTTTAATCGGCTCTCAATAGATTTCTTCAAGGATTTTGCCCTGAGGGTGACATTATCACCAGAACTTACATTGAAAGAAATCGAGGAACTTGCCCCGCAAAATCCCGTGGAATGCATCGTTCATGGATTTTTCCCATTAATGGTTTCAGAACATGACCTTATCGGAAGCCTTTTTTCAGGAAAAAGACATGAAGACATCGTCCTGAAGGATGAAAAAGGCTATGAATTCCCGGTAATTAACGATACACATAACCACACGAATATTCTAAACTCTCGTGAGTTGTGCATGCTGGATTATGTTCCTGACATTATAAAAGCGGGTGTTAGCTGCCTTCGGATCGAAGCAGGAACTTACGACCCGAAGATGACCGGAAAGATCACCGGAGAATACAGAGAAGCCATTGATGATGCTGTTAGCGGGAAAAAAAGCGAAAAACATTGTACTGGCGCATATACTAATGGACATTATTTCAGGGGAGTCCTCTGATCTCTTAACAATTGAGCCACCGCAAATGCCGGAAATACTTTTGATATTTCCGGCCCATATTTCCCGGATATCGAAATTATATCTAATCCGCATTCTTGCGACGCTCTTCCTGCGATGAACTCTCCCAGGCCGCAGGTAACAACACTTTTTAACCCGTGCTTTTTAGATACCTGGAAAAGAGCATCCTTTATTTCATTGACCTGTGCCTTCATGACCTGCTTTGCGATAGATAAAATCTCCTCGTCACTTATTTCTTCAAGATCGGCGCACACAACGCGCGCAAGCCTTCTTTTTGCATCAATTGTCGTTTTTCCTGCGCTGTCAGGAGTATCGCAGGTATAATTCTCAGGTGCGATCATGCCCAGTACCAGATATGCATCCGCGGTTATGGCAAAGAGTTCTGAGGAGATACGGGATATCTTGTCACCTATAATTACAGTCTTAAGGAGGGCAGCGATATTTGTCCTAAGCGCACCAGAGTATACAAGTTCCCCGTATTTTAATCGTTCAAAGTCTGTTTTTTTTGCAAGAGGTTCTCCGTTCTTGATCGGGATTATGTCAGTCGTCGTTGAACCTGTATCAATAAATATACAATCACCAAATTCCTTGCCCACGGCAAGCGCAGATGCCATCCAGTTGGCAGCAGCAATGCTTTTCTTTTTTTCCTTTAAAAAAACTCCATTGCTATCGAGAAAATAGGCATTCTGGAAGGCATTATTTACTGCATCGATGATATATGACAGGCCTGCATCCTTGTCCGTGAAGCAATCAGCCAGTTCACCCGTTATAACTACTCCTGCTTTATCAGGTTCCAGACGTTTTGCAATATCAAGAAGAACCTCCGGGAGTTTTGAGTTCTTCCAGAGCGGTATATAATGGAGTTCTATAATGGTGCCATCCATAGATGCTATTTTTGTGTTCGCTCCTCCGATATCGATGCCAAGGATCATGGTGACCTCTAGAAAACATAGTAGTTGAAAAGGTTTTTGGAAAGATCAACTATGTGCCTTTGCCGCTATAATTTTATAATGCCTCTAACCATAATAGTCCTCATGAAGTTTGCTGAAAAATGTCCGAAATGCGGTGGTTTTGTCCAGACAAAAAGTGTAAGGAAATCCATAGGACTTGGATTTGTAGAAATTCCAATCGCGCAATTCTGCCTGAATCCTGTTTGTGACTGGTACCAGGATTTTGCCCAGCCAAGAAAACCTGGGGAAATAAAAGAAGGCTATCATTTAGAAACACCTTCTTTCGAAGGAAAGTTGCCTCAGTTTAAGATGCCTGCGTTAACCCGAAATCATATGCTGGTACTGGGAAGTATTTTTGGCATTTTAATTATTTATTTTCTGATCTCTTCTTTAATGCCTTTATCAAATCCTGTGAAAGAAATAACTCCAATTGTGCCACTATCTGGAATAACAAATAATAGTACAGCCAATACTGCCTCTTCTGCAAAACTGCAGGAAACTCCAAAAGTTACCACTGTAATTCCGTCCCATGAAATAACTAATGTTAACGTCCCCGGCAGTAAAACTGTAAAAATGGATGTCGGTCATGGATTCTCTCCAGACTCCACAACAATTAATATATCGGATACCATCATATGGTTCAATGAGGAGAATATGCGGACAAGAGTAGTACTGGTAAGCAGGGAAAAATTATTTGAAAACCAACTCCTGCAAGATTATGATAGATATCAATTCCAGTTCAACATAACCGGAAAATATACTTTTGCCATTGCTGAATATAGCGCTAATGGCACTTTTGCTGAATATCCAAATGCTACAGGAATTGTAATTGTGAAATGAAAATGAAAGCAAAAATACTCGGTGCAACCGTTTTTCGTGGTTTTGAAGGATATGGCGTCAACAGTATTCTGCATACTGCAAGTATCCTGCGCCTGAGTGAAGACCTTCCCATAATTATTGAGGCAGTTGATACGGCAGAACACCTGGAGCCTGTAATTCCGCGTATTAAAAAAATGGCAAAGGATAAGCTAATAACTATTCAGGATATCGATATTGTGGCTGGACATGAATATGAAGCTTAATATTTTCTAATTAAATACAACTATTGTTAATAAATCATTCTTTTTTTAGAAAAGGTTAATACCCATCGTATATTAATTCTTAACCATGCTTTCAGAATCAGAGGGAGAAATTGCAGTAAGCCTGGCAAGAAGAGCCATAACTGAGTGCCTTGAGAATGGACAAAAGATCAAACCTGAAGATCTTCCTGATGTTTTTAGAGAAAAGAGAGGCGTTTTTATTACATTGAACAAGAAAAAAGAAGGAAAAGAACTCAGGGGCTGCATCGGAAGACCATATCCAGTCTTGCCCCTCGGGGAAGCGATCATACTTTCCGCTATCAATGCCGCGCGAGAAGACCCCCGGTTCCATCCAGTAAAACTTAATGAAATTGGAGATATATATATTGAGGTAACGATACTTACAGTTCCCAGGCTTATAAAAGCAAAACCAAAAGATATCCCGGATAAGATCGTGATCGGAAGGGATGGACTCATCATTTCTACTAAACGAAGCTCAGGCCTTTTGCTTCCGCAGGTCGCGGTCGAGCATGATTTTAACAGCTCTGAATTCCTTTCCCAGACCTGTATGAAGGCGGGACTGATGCCTGATGCCTGGGTGGAGGGTGCAGACGTATATTCTTTTGAAGGACAGATCTTCGAGGAAATAGAGCCTGGGGGTAAGATAAAGGAAAAAGATATTAGGGGCGGCGAAGATAGATAATGTTGAATTTAATATTCTAAAGTACAGAAGAACATATTAATTTCATACAAAAGGGAGAATTAATAATGAATGAATTAAAAATGTCTGAAAATTCATCAAGTGATGAGATACTACCCTTTGCGAAAATGGTGCATGACCTGTTTTCCTTGCCAGTGACTATGCGAAGCAAGAACAAAAAAGGGGTCAGGCTTGAAAAGGGAAGCGTAGTGGATAAAGATTACTCTGGACCTGTGCTTGAAGAAGCTTTGCAGAAAAATTGCATCATACATACGATACCGTCAAAGGGAGCTTACAAAGGAATACCCGTAGTCGTTTGTCCAATTCAGGATAATAAAGGAAATGTTATAGCAGCTATCGGCATTGTGGACGTTGTCTGTACGATCGATCTTGCATCAGTGTTCGGGAATTATCCGCAGATAGTCCGTCAGGTTGAAGAAAGTAAAAAGGTAATATCTTAACTTAATACCAAAGGGTTAAATGCAATAACAATCAAGTTAGCAGCCCTCCAGAGGTGAATTATGGCAAGATTTCCAGAAGCGGAAAAAGTACTTCTTCATATGAAAATTTGCATGAAATGCAATGCAAGAAATTCAGTGCGTGCAACAAGATGCAGAAAATGCGGATATAAGAATCTTAGAATGAAATCAAAGGAACTTAAGGGAACGTAGATCGATGGAAGTTGAGGATAAACTCAACCGGATAATCGACAAAGAAGGTGCTGTGCACCTTACCCTTTTAGACCCAGACTCACAAACGCCACAGGCCGCAGGGAAAATGGCTCATGAAGCCTTTCTTGGCGGTACTGATGCGATAATGGTCGGCGGTTCTATGGGCGCAACTGGTTCCACAGTTGAACAGACAGTACTGGCTATAAAGTCTGCCTGTGATCTTCCAGTTATTCTTTTCCCGGCAAATGCCGCAGGCCTGTCAGAAAATGCTGATGCCGTATTTTTTATGAGTCTCATGAATTCAAGAGACGTCAATTACATTACTACTAACCAGGCAATAGGGGCACCAATAGTTTATAAACACGGGATAGAACCGATATCAATGGCATATATTGTGATCGAACCTGGGGGAGCTGCAGGATGGGTAGGGGACGCGCGCCTGATACCCAGAAATAAACCAAAGCTTGCAGTAGCCTATGCACTTGCCGCAAAATATCTTGGCATGCATTATATATATCTGGAAGCTGGCTCTGGCGCAGATAGACCTGTGCCTGTTGAAATGGTAGCTGCGGTAAAAAAAGCTGTTGGGGAACAAACTAAAGTGATCGTTGGCGGCGGGATCCGGGATGGGAACACCGCAAAAGAGAGGGTAAAGGCAGGTGCTGACATGATCGTTACAGGGACGATCGTTGAACAGGTAGATAATATCAGGGGAAAGATCGAAGAACTTGTGAATGCAATAAAATCATAAGAAGAATATCATATTTTTCTGATGCTTTCTTTGATACCAATTGGCTCAAATCCAAATATCTTATTCAGGTCATTGGGTTCACAGATCATGTTATTATGAAGTGATTCGATGAGCCAGTAAACTACATTTGGATCTGCAGGAGACAGCTTCCCAAGAATCATGGCTGGTACCCGGTGCCATGATCCAGGAATACGAATGAACGTTCGCTTCAAACCCAGTTCTTTGGCATATTGTTCTATCAATTCTTTATAAGTTAAGACCTCAGGGCAGCCGATGTCATAACATTTGTTCAGGGTCTCTTTCTTATCCAGACAATCCACAAGATATCTTATTACATCGTCAATATAGATCGGTTGCACCCGTGTATTTTGCCATTGAAAGATAGGGATCAGGGCAAATTTTCGAACGACCGTATCCAGGATATCAAAAGCTGCACCGCCCCTGCCAATAATAATAGACGCCCTGAAAATAGTATGGTCAATACCGCTGTTTCTTATAATATCTTCAACTTCCTTCCTGCTTTCCAGATGATGTGAAAGTTTTTCATTCGGATTTCTCATTCCTGTCAGGTGAATGATCCTTTTGACACCGTTTTCCCTGCATGCTCCGACCATATTGTTTATTGCAAGCCTGTCAAGTTCGTCAAACTTCC
The DNA here is from genome assembly GCA_026552975.1 of Candidatus Methanoperedens sp. Taxonomy (GTDB): domain Archaea; phylum Halobacteriota; class Methanosarcinia; order Methanosarcinales; family Methanoperedenaceae; genus Methanoperedens. Next base: position 8,193 of record JAPMTR010000038.1, on the reverse strand, counting down.
TTTGCTCGCCAGCAGGCTGGTTTCCCATCATGTGAATAAAATAATATACCGTGTCCACGCCAGTCGTAGCCTTTATAATAGAATCAGGATCCAGGACATCCCCTGTCAAATAAGTAATATCCGGGTTATGGGAAGTAACAGGTTTCCTGACGAGACATCTTACCTGAACTGGTTTTTTTGATAATCCCTGAAGAACCCTACTTCCTATAAAACCGGTAGCTCCGGTCAAAAGAATCATAGTCTATCATAGGTGTTGAAGCTTATTGAATTTATCCTGATTTTTTTTGTGCAAAGTTATAATAACTTTAAGATGTATTTCTGGATGATGGTATCAATTCCGAGGCAACATCGATTTATTTACATGCTTTCAGCATGGATGTTCGTAGTTTTATTCTTCTTGATACTGGGTAATAATCTGGATATTGAGATATTTTTTGTCCTGAATTTAATCGGCTTTCTGGTGCTTGTTGAACTTACAACTCCTTTCAACTTCAAACCTGAATGGAAAGAGAGGTTAAAATGGATCGTCATGGTAGGAACAATAGGATTTTCATATATAGTGATAAAAAAAGTGATGAAGATAATTGGTTAAAAAATGAAAAACTTGAAAATCCTGATATTTTTTTTGATAATTCACATTACGATCATACCAACTCTGGGAGAAATTCCTTCTCATATTGATCCCGCCAATGTCACCAGTTCTAAATCAAATCTCCAGGCGCAGCAATTATGGCTTATCAATGAATTACTCTCTTATCGCTCAGGAGTGTATATATCATTGAATAAAGGAGATATCGAGGGCGCTCTAGATAATCTGGATAGCTACCAGAAAATACTTCGTGAAAATAATAATATATTAATAATAATTGAAGACAATGTATATACAGAACTCAATAAAAGTGCGAATATATTGAACCTGACCACTGACCAGATCAACCAGTTGCTTCCCATGTATGAAGAGGGAAGATTTGCATACCAGAACAACCAGATCAATAAGGCGATCCAGATCGCGCTCAAGTCAAGGACGATCGTCGGGAATCTGAGTTCCCTGGAACAAGATATTATAATGGAAGCAGTGGCGAAGTATCCCGGGGTGAATACCACCCTTTATCAGATCGGTTCTTCGTCCTTTAACAGCACATTGAAAGAGATCCAGAAGCGATGGCAGGTTGTAGAATTAACACTTTTCGATGAAACACAAACGTCACTATCAATATCACCAAAGAGAGGCAAATTCGGGGATAATATATATATCAAAGGTAGCGTGATCCTGCCCAGAGATCATTCCGGTGTACCAAATGCCAGTATGGAAATAAGAATCCAGGATGAGGTAATAAAGACTACAGCCGATCGAGAAGGGAAATTCAATATAGTGTACAAAATTCCATTTATGGGATCAGGTGATTATCCGGTTCAGGCAGATTTCATCCCGATAACTGAACCTTTGATCGCATCTTCAGATAGCAGCTCATTCTTTATTGAACGAACAAATACCACAATTACAATAAATGTTACACCTTCTTATGGTGAATTCGGTCAGATGATTCATGTAAAAGGGCTATTGTCTGCAAAAAACTTATCGGGTGTCAGTGACTCTGATATTTTTATAGGAGTTGATAATGATAACAGGCTCATTCATACAAGAACTGATAAGAACGGGTCTTATGAATACGACTTCACGATCCCGGCAATAAAATCGGGTGAACATATCATTAATGTTAAGTTTATTCCATCAGGTCAGCCGCTATTTGGCTCATTCAATAAAACACCTATAACATTGATCCCCTCAGAAACCAGTATTTTATTATCTGAACAAAATATCGCATATGTACAGGATTATCTCAATATATCCGGGCAACTTTTAACAGACAAAAATCTTGCCATTCCAGATGCCAGAATTAGCCTTCTCATTGATAAAAAGGAAATCGGCAAGTCGAAGGTGAATAATGGCAAATTCTTTTTTAGCTACTGGATCAATGAAAATACGAGTTCAGGGAACCACACTGTAACAGTCAAATTTGATGGGTATATGTTATTCTTGCCATCTGAGAATTCAAAATCAGTGGAGATCAAAAATAAATCAGTACTTTCACGCAATATTATATTATTAGCACTTGGCGTTGGCTTAATAATTCTCCTTTATCTACGAAAGGATAAGATCTTCAGAATATGTAATGATTTCATATGGAAAGATAGAACAAGGATTGATACGAGAATATCTGAAACTCCTTTGACCGATCAGGGGACATTTAAAGAATCCGAAATAATATATGAAGAGCCAGTGGTCAAGGATATGGATATAGTAAGTAAAGTTTATGCACATCTGGAAAATCTCATATCTCAGAAACAATTCAAGGAATCGATCTCATATACTTTCCAGATGGCAAAAGTTCATATTTCAACAACATTCGACATAAAAAGCACTCCCCAGCAAACACACTGGGAGTTCTACGAAAATGTAAGAATCAGCCGATATGTGGTTGCCGATGATCTGGAGAAACTGACCCAATTATACGAAACCGCCATGTACAGCAATGTAAATATAAATGGCGGGCATGCAGAAAAGGCTGTAAACTTATTAAAAAATATTTATACAAATAAGAATGAAAAAAATCAATAAAAAAATATTAATCTCAGTCGCTGTTATAATCCTGATAATAGGGCTTCTCAGGTTCTCAACGAGTTCAATGAACTTCAGTACATACAATCAAGACTGGAATGGCGGTGAGGAGATAAAAAAGCTCATTTCCAAGAACCATCAGGTCACAGTGGCGCCAATACGCAGCGATATTGCTGCATTTGAACCCAACAAGACAGTTTATATAATTCTTGGGCCAAAGGGTAATTTTTCAGAACAGGATATTGAAATTATAAAAAAGTTCCTGGGCTCAGGCGGTTTGCTTATCCTGGCGGATGATTTTGGTTCAGGAAACCAGCTTCTCAATAGGTTGACGGATATTGTTTCCTTCTCCAATATGCTTCTTCAGGATGATGTAAGTTTCTGGAAGAATACCACATTTCCTATAGCATCAACAAGCATTGTGAACATAAGCAACATCACGATGAATTATGCTACATCCCTTCTGATCATAAATGATTCCTTTAAAGTGTTTTCAAATTCCAGCAGGTTTGGATTGCTTTCAGAAAATGAATCCGGGAGAGGCCGATATGGATCATATCCTGTTATAGGCAGCCTCCCGTATGATAGGGGTGAAATACTGGTTATAGCTGACCCCAGTATTTTTATAAATGGCATGCTTCCGATGGAAGATAACAAGCAACTGCTTGAAGAACTGGTGGGGAACAGAACTAACGTGATATTTGATGATAGTGAAAGCATGCCTTATGTTTCATATAATGATTATCTGATAAAAACAAGACTTTATAACCAATATATTTTCGCCGGTATTATCATATCGGTGACATTTTTATATATGAATAGAAGCAAGATAGGTATGTTCGAAAGGAGAAAAACAGATGATAAGGTCTATGGAGAGCCTGATGAAGAAAAGGTGATCTCAGATATTTTAAAAAGGAATAAATGGAGTGAAAAAAAACTGATGCTTTTTAAAAACAAGCTAAAGGAAGGGAAATAATGGGAAATGAATTGGTGGAGGTTCAACAGATTGCCAGGGCTATTTTTGAGGAAGTAAGTAAGCAGGTAGTGGGAAAAACCGATCTGGTCAACTACCTTATAATCAGCCTTTTATCTCAGGGTAATATTCTTATGGAAGGTTTGCCTGGAGTGGCAAAAACAACCATAGCAAAATCATTTGCCATATCACTTGGATGTGATTTCAAACGGATCCAGTTCACCCCGGATATAATGCCTTCGGATATAACGGGAACATATATATTCGATCAAAAAACAAAGGAATTTGATCTGAGAAAAGGTCCTGTATTTGCAAATATCGTACTTGCTGATGAGATCAACCGTGCTTCCCCGAAATCCCAATCTGCTCTCCTTGAATGCATGGAAGAACGCCAGGTCACTCTTGAAGGAAAGACCCGGATGGTGCCTGTACCATTTATGGTTATTGCGACCCAGAACCCGATAGACCTTGAAGGGACGTATCCACTCCCTGAGGCCCAGATAGACAGGTTCTTGTTTAAACTTGATGTGGATTACCCTGATGAGGATGAAGAGCTCAATATGCTTATCCGGAAGGATAATGGAATAACCAGTGAAATAAAAAAAGTGACTTCCCCTGAGCAGATCAATCGTCTTATAGGTGCTGTTAAAAAAGTGTATATTGATGAGAAAGTAATGCGATATATCAGGAACCTGGTCATAGATACAAGAAAGAACAAAGATCTTCTTATCGGGGCAAGTCCCAGGGCTTCAATTGCGCTTCTTAATGCATCCAAATCCATTGCAGCAATGCGAGGCAGGTCATATGTTATTCCGGATGACGTTAAATACCTGTACCCTGTCGTATTGAGACACCGTCTCATCCTTTCCCCGGATTCAGAATTTGGCGGAACAACCTTAACAGATATCATCCAGGATGGTTTAAACAGGGTGGAAGTAGTGTAAAATGCAGGTAAATCAAAGAGGAAGACAATCCACGGTTTTTATTTTTATCTTCCTGGTGCTTGGTTCAATAACCAGGAACCCTTTATTTTATTATGCAGGTGTTATTTTATTTATCATTGTATTTATTGATCTTGTGATCTTTATCATATCCATCGATACAATGGAAGTGTCCATAATAAGAAGAACAAGTAAGAACAGGATATTCCAGGATAATTTCCTGGATGTATTGGTCGAGTTAGATATCAAAGTTAAAAACCTTGAGAATATATATTTTAAAGACATATATCCTGATGCTCTTACTTTCGTTTCTGGATATGTGACACAAAAGATCGATCCGGGTTTTCATACAATTAAATATCGTTTAAAAGCGAACAGGCGCGGAACTCATTCTTTTTTGGAATCCCGGATACATCTTGGAAGCTATTTTCGTATGTTCGAGCATGATCTCATTCTTAAGAACACGTCACAGGTAAGCATTTATCCACCGGTCATATCAAAAAGATCTATTCTAGCCCAACATATATCATCACAATTTAATACAGGAAGGTCCAAACAACGCGGTATGGGCATTGAACCTGCCAACGTCAGGGAATACGTGGAAGGAGATGAGATCCGCCATATCGACTGGAAAACAAGTTTGAGGCTTAATAAAATGTTCACGAAAGAGTTTGAATCTGAAAATGAGGTTCGTGTTTTTGTTATGGTTGATCACAGCAAGCCTTCAGATATGGTTGAAAATCTTGACAATGCTGTCAATATAGCAAATCACCTGGTCATGCAGGCACAGGTCAATGACCAACCTGTGGGTCTGGTCACATATACAAATGAGGGCGTTACAAATCAGGCTTTCATGAAAAAAGGAAAAAAACACCGTGAAATTTCCAGAGAACTTTTTTCATTAGAACCAAAAGAAAGCAAGTCAAATAATATATCTATGGATATTGGAGAGATAAGATCACTTGAACGAAAATTACAATCCTCAAAAAACGAATTTTTTTCAGTTCTTGCTCCATTTTTTGGTGAGAATTCTCAACACATAAAAGCCATGGAAAGACAGGGGATCTACCAGGCGATAAAAAGAGTGATACATTTTTCAAAGACACCATCCTTAATTACCATAATAACAGAACGATATGATGCCTCATTAATGGAAAGTATCCGTCTTGCGACATATTATGGACATAAAGTCATTTTGATCGCTACATCTATTGTTTTACCCGGGAGATATGATGTGTTTGACCTTGAGGAACATTACATGGAATACCTGGGATTCCAGAAAAAAATTGAAAAATTCAAGCTCCTAAAAGGTGTGAAAGTTATTGAAGCCTTCCCTGGAGATAAACCTGAACAAATAGTCAATCACGCGGTAAACAGATGGAAAACACATTATTGAGAAAAAAAACTCTTGAGCTGGAAAGAGAGAATCAGCAGCTCAGGTCACAACAAAGACTGGCAAAAAAGAACGAATACAGGAACACAGGATTTGCATTGATATTATTGGGGATCTTTACCCTGGCGATATCTTATTTCACTTACAATAATTCAACACTTGCTTCAATACTTTTATTTGCAGGTCTTGGCACAACTTACCTGGGTATTATTTCTCTTTTCTTAAGTCCTGAGAGATTCGTCAGGGAAGAGATCATGGAGAAAAGCATCCTGTCCAGTATTATCGTAATTAATAATATTATACAGGAACTTGGGATACATTCTAAAGGAATATACATGCTTGCAGATAATGAAATAAAGGTCATTCTTCCTCTGAGGGAGGATTACGAACTTCCTCAAGAAATTCCCAGGAGAACTTTCAATGTCGGAGGACCCGGTAATACGGCGTTAGTTCTTGTCCCACTGGGATATTCCCTTATGGAGATGCTGGAAAGAAAAGGAGCGGATTGGAGCGACCTGGCGCAGGCTTTGAATGATGTACTTGTGGAAGGATTCGAACTTGCCCAGAGTGTTGAGGTGGCGAAGGGTGAGGACATTATAGTAAAAGTCAATAGGCCGTTATTCAAAAACTTCTGCGACAGGGTATCTGAAGAAGCGCCGGAAATATGTGATATTGGATGTTCGTTCTGCAGTCTTATCGCGTGTATCATTACCAGGAGCACAGGGAAAAATATCAAAATAGAGCAGGTTGAACATGACAAGAATAGCTTAATTGCAAGATTCAGCCTGAGCTGATCCTTAATTCTTTACATTTACCCATAAATGGGTATCCCTGTAAGGCTGAGTAATATTATCATTCCTGTACAGGAGGAACTGCAATTTCAAACCTGTTCCTGCGTGCACTGGAGTAAAGTTGACCTGTTGCTCCAACGTTTGATTATGTAAAGTTTGAACCTGCTGCTCATTAAGTTTTTCTTCATTTATATTAACTTGAAGCGTATAATTGACGGGCTGGTATTCGTGGTTCACAATACCCACAATGACCGAGCCTGTCTTTCCTGTTGTAAGGTTTGTGGGATAACCCTGAGCTTTGCCATCAGGGCCAAGCAGATAGAACTCAGTGAATTTCTCTCCCTGCTTTGGAGTAACGATGACATAAACAAGCATGATAACTGAGGCCAGAATAGAAATGAGAAGAACGATAGTCAGGAGCTTATCGATACGGTTCTCAGGTTTGGCGAATAATTCGGTCTTAAGGGAATTGCCCATTTCTTTAAATTTGACCTCAAAACGCATGTTTTGGGAAAGTCCCAGCCTTCTGAACTGAGCTACGAATACCATTACTATGATAAAAAAGGTGAGGGAGATCATGATGGGCACAAGCCGGATACCCCATGGTGTGAAGTTCAATACCAGGCCGATCAGGGGAACTATGGCTATGCTAAGACCAAAGCTCAGAGCAATTCGCTCTATAGGGTCAAGGTCGTTTTTACCAGGAAAAAGTGCAGCTATTAATGAATAACCAGGCAGGAACAGGACAAGAGGTATCCCCAGAATTGTTCTTATTGCGGTATTATCCAGGGGCGGGAGGAACACAGATATACAAGTAAGCGCAGCTAATGCGATAACTAACCTGAGATCAGATGGCAGCTTTAATAGTTGTCTGGTGCGATCATTGAAATCCGGCTGGCCAAGAGAATTTTTCAATAGTTCTGAAAGTAATTTAGATGCCACTTAATCTCCATAATTGGATTATTATTTTCATTACGAAATGTTTAAGTAGTTTTGCTATTATTAAATCTTATCTAAATGTATTGACTATAAAGGGGTATATTTTATGGAAATTAAACTAAATAAAATAAGGTTTCAAATGACTTTTATCTATGCAACGGTTTTTTTATTGATGTTATCTGCAGGAATTCCTGCAAATGCTGGAATAAATTTTAATTACACGGACGGAGGACTTAGTAATTACACTATCAATGATAGTGTATTAAACTCCCTTAACTTTGTCAGGTTGGTCAATGGCAATATAGAAATGCCATCTATTACTTTGAAATTCTCAATAAATAAAACCATTGTAAGTGGAAGCAAAAGTATAGTCATAAATACAAGTTCCTTTGGGCCTAAGACCACAACCTTTCCCAATCAAAAAGTTTACCTGGTGTCTGGAAATACTGCCACTGTTAGCTATATGGTAGATGCTTCAACCTCTTTTGCGAACACAGCAGTCAACGTAACGATATATAGGATGGTTAGCAATAACG
>JAPMTR010000018.1 GCA_026552975.1 Candidatus Methanoperedens sp. | reverse complement strand
GTGGAGATCTATGTCTTGCGCGCAATCCGCGTTCTATCGTTTTCCCCCACTCTCCTGATTATAAAACATGTTCGACCTCCAAACCCCCAAACAACCATCCGAAGACGCGATCATAGTCACCAACGTCTCAAAGCACTTTCGCATCCCCCACGAAAAGAAAACGAAGCTATTCGAACACGTCGCAGCCACAATAAAAGGCTCATCTTCAACCTATGAAGAGTTCTGGGCAGTGAAAGATGTCAGCTTCACCGTAAAAAGAGGCGAGACCCTGGGCATAATAGGCGAAAACAGCAGCGGAAAATCCACTTTATTGAAGATCATAGCAGGGGTATTGACTCCAGATTCAGGTAGCGTGAAAGTGAATGGAAGAATAGCGCCATTCCTGGAGTTAGGGGTAGGTTTTAACCCTGAACTCACAGCAGAGGACAATGTCAGGCTTTACGGCGCGATCATGGGGATGTCGAAAAGTGAGATGGAGGATAAGTTCGAGGAGATCTTTGAGTTCGCGGAGCTTTCCAGATTCAGGAACATGAAGCTTAAGAACTTTTCAAGCGGGATGTACGTCCGTCTTGCAAATGAGGGGGCGGGGTTCCGCTGACAATGGGTGCTGGAGGATAAGTTTGAGGTGAGGGAGATGGGATAATGATAACTGCGGCTCATCCTGAAAATATATAATATAATTATATTTTTTATAAATTAATTTCCCGGCGCTGTGAGGAGGCCAAGGCCACCACATGTAATAAAAATGAATGATGTATATGTATAAATATCAAATACTCCTTATACATAAATGAATAACATGGCAAGACCGATTGAGTTAGGATTGATTCTAGAAGGTAAAGATGCAGAAGAATTTTGGGAAAATGAAAATAATCCAAAAGTTACGAAAGAACAGATCGAAATGTTCAAAGAAGCCATGCACATCAGAAAATATAACTTTAAGATCTGATGGAAAAAATTCTGTATAACGAGCTTCAAAATGTGCATTTGACTAATTGGCAAAATCTTTCTTCTTTTGAATCTACGAATACTGATTTAAATGACTTTCTGAAAAACGATGCTTTAGTGGACCAGGAATGGTTGGTAAGTAAAACATACTTATGCTGTTGGAAAAAATCCATGTAAGAGTATGGTGATAAAAACATATTTTCTCAGTCCCGGCGCTTCACATACCCCCAGGCAACCACCATATACCAGAAAACATAAAATCTCCGAAGCATATCATGAAAATTAAAGATAAGCTTTATACTATTGTTATCAAATAATGGCTAATAAAATCAGAAAAAAAAACAGACCGCAGATAAACGTACCTTCAATTGAAAATTAGCAACGAACCCCGGCACCATAAATTCGTTCCAGTTCGTGCCAGATCACTGCTTAAATAACCCACAAAATAGAACACGGATGACGCGGATCGCGCGGATCTCCACGGATAATTCCTATCAGCGCATATCCGCACAATCCGCGTTCCATCTTTTTCCCCCACTCTCCTGATTATAAAACATGTTCGACCTCCAAACCCCCAAACAACCTTCCGAAGACGCCATCATAGTCACCAACGTCTCGAAACACTTTCGCATCCCACACGAAAAGAAAACCCGGCTCTTCGAACACATAGCAGGAACATTGAAAGGAACCACATCAACCTACTTTGCTAAAGATAATCGCAGGCGTATATGCTCCTGACTCAGGCAGTGTAAAAGTAAACGGCAATCGGCCCCGTTCCTGGAGTTAGGAGAAGGCTTCAACCCTGAACTCACAGCAGAGGACAATGTCAGGCTTTACGGCGCGATAATGGGGATGTCGAAAAAGGAAATGGAGGATAAGTTCGAGTAGATATTCGAATTCGTGGAGCTTTCCAGATTCAGGAACATGAAGCTGAAGAACTTTTCAAGCGAGATGTACGCGCGGGTGGCGTTTGCGACTGAAGCGGCGACAGACTCGGATATTTTTCTGATGGATCAGGTACTTTCTGTAGGGATGCGGCTTTAAGCAATAATCCTTTTAATTTTGATACAATAAAAAGAATTTAATAGAACAAAGAATATCTATAAATATAATAATACGATTGAAATCATTAAGGTTTGTGATAATATGGCAGCAGAAATAAAGAACGCAGCAATCCCAAAGGATCTTGTTTGGGGTGCGGTCACAAGGACCCTCAAATCTAGAATAGAAGAGATAAACCAGAAATCAAATGATATTTATGAAAACATGAAATATTTTGAATGTAAATATGGCATGAAAACTGAAGATTTCTATATAAAATTCGTAAGCGGTAAACTTGGGGATGATATGGATTTTTTCGAATGGAAAGCATCTTCGGAGATATTAACTGAATTAAATGAAGAGAAAAAAGCACTAATACAGGCAGTTGGATGATAAGTGATTATTTCGATTTTATAAAAAAATTGTCGAACCAGCATCCAGACGTTGTAAAATTTCGACTTATCAGAGAAGTTATCGGAGTGAATAAAGGTTATATCAGGTTTGCACTTGATCTGAGAGATAGTACAGAACTTCATATCTTTGAATATGTTGATTCTAACTTACATAAGATAGATTATTCATATCACTGGCAAAATAAAGAGAAAATTTTGATACGAAGATGGGATAATGCACCTCATCATAAAGAAATCGAAACTTTTCCGCATCATATGCATAATGGGGAAGACATTATGCCTTCAACTGAGCCAACATTTGTAGAAATTCTTAGTAAAATCGGTGAAAGGATTCAAATGATATAATCGTTGAAATATATTTTCACTTTCCAAATCCCAAACAACCATCCTAAGATGCTATCATAGGAGAAAACGAATCCGGGTGGTGAATTTCGGTCAATAGCCATAGAGGCCCAGAGACCTTAACTAAAAATAGAATAATTATAGATAATTAAAATTATTCGGCGCTATGCGTAACCCCTGGCGACCACCAGATACCAGAAAATATCACAACGAATAAATCACATTATAAAATCTACAACATCACCTCTCCATTATCCAT
>JAPMTR010000017.1 GCA_026552975.1 Candidatus Methanoperedens sp. | reverse complement strand
ATAAGAGCTGGATCCGCGGGTTTGATGGGGACTGAACCGCCTGTGGTGTGACAATCATCGCAAAAATATGTATTGCTGTGATTCGCAGCACCAAGACCCGCATCAGGGCTCATTATAATCTCAGATGACCTGAAGTGACATGTCATGCAATCTGCATCAGTGACATTATTGGGACCGTCTGAGGTATTCAAATTGGCATGTCCTGCAAACAGGCTTGTATCCACATAATATCGTGTACCTGGGGAGGAATGGCATCCGACACAGCCCCCGCCGGATGCTGTCACTTTATGTGGATCACCATGGCATGAAAGACATTGACTTTGGGAATATTGCGAAAAAGAAGGATCCGATATTGGATGGTTCGTCGGTGCCCTGGTATGGCAGGTCTGGCATTTATTAATATTTATATTGTGCATTGCATCGTGACACATCCTGCATTGAATATCAAGAGTTCCATCGTTGTTAGTATCAACGTGGGCAAAGCCAGGGTTCCATTTTGGTATTTGATCTGTAGTGAATGCATCGTCGATAGCTTCTGAATTGTGGCAAGTGTTGCAATCTGGTATCTTAATAATAGGTTTTCGTTCTATGGGGGAGCTACTCGTTATAGTATAATTGACCGTACCTGACTGTAGCAATATCAAATTTGCCAGCCATTTACCTTTAAATGGATATAATACGTCTAAATCCATAGGGAGATTTTGGGCAATATAACAGGGATTACCATACTCACAAGGTCCCTGCAATCCGGTCGTTGTGTTATCAACAGGGCCAATAACATAGAGAGCTATACGCTTATCACTGTCACCAATTACAGAGATAGTAATATTTTCAGTACCCTCTGCCTCTATTACAAAGGTGTCAGTAAAAGACCTGGAAGAAGTAAATTCCGGAGTATAATTGCCAAGTGTTCCTGTTAATTCATATTGGTTCTGGGGTATATCTGGATATGTTAGATCTCCATGACAATTTTTACATGTCAGGCTTTCATGAGTACCAGAAGAGTAGGTAATATTTGTACCATATAAAAAGTAATTCCATATACTGGATATATCTGATCCTGCATTATCATGAATAAATGAGGTATGACACTGTTCGCAGGATACATTCACATGGGCCTGGACATTATAAGGGGGTTGCGTGTAATATGCCCCATCCAGATATCCTCCCTGGTGACCATATATCATCTCATGAACATGCATAGGATTTGCATCAATAGGAGGACCCATAAATCCATCGCCATATAAGCCTCTTGAACCTGCATGACATACAAAGGTACAACTCTGCATACCTCCCCCTTCACCATGAACATAACTTGTCTCCAAATTACCAGCCAGTTTCTTATTATGACAGCTCTGACAACCGTAATTAGTCGTCTGGAATTGGGAAGTTGCGGATATCTGGGTACCGTCAATAGCGGCATCTAAATTCACAATATAATTACCTGGATATTGTTGTGCAAAAGGAGCATACGTGAAATACCCGTAATAGGTTCCTGGATGCTCCAGATTTTCCTTCAGTGGTACCTGTTGGATTCTTTGATAATATTGGAGTTTTGCCAAAGGTGTAAGTGGATCAGTTGCACCTGAAATAGTTAAATTGGGGTATGTCACATTTACACTCAGGGTTTTGAGATCATTCGGCGTTTCTGCATCATCATTCAATACACCACCTGATACTGTAATGTTGTCAATATACCATCCTTCATCATTCGTAGCTTGATCGGATATGAATCTAAATCCCAGCAATATTTTTGTTCCTTCATAGGGAGTGAGATCCATTGTTTCTTGTACCCAATTTCCGCTACTATTTCCTGTAATTCCATTTCCCAGGTTATTCCCATTGGGATCAGTATTAGTCGTTACAGTTCCGGGAAGATTAGTCCAACTATTCCCATCATCAGACACCGCAACATATCCGTAATCAAAATTTGACTCCATAGAGTACCATGTCTGGAAGGAAAGAGACGGGTTGGTGGCACCTGTAAGATTTACTGACTTTACCATCCATATTTCAGTCTGATCAGGATAATTATTTTGAGTGGATATAGGAGATGGATCGGTATCTGCTTTATAACTATATGTTCCCCCATACTTTCTATAACTTGCCATGGGCCATGTAGAAAGTGAGACGAGTCCTGAAACAGGTTTTATTGTTCCTGACGTATTATTATAGATATTAATCAAAACAATATTTTTCTGTTGGTCTGTACCAAAACCATTTACATCCCACCATTGCCATCCTGTAATAGATCCACTGCTAAAAGTGAACCCCAACTGTTGAGGTGTTTGTCCGATTTTTAGAACCGTTGTATAATTATTTACCGAGGTGATTTTTATTGAAGCCATTTCTGTGATAACAGGTTTTTCTTGTAGAATCGATGACATCTGGGTCTGCCTTGAATTGCTCCCCGAATGGCAGGACGCACATTCTTGATCAGTAATATTTCCAGTCATTTCAACATGTTTGTTTATAGTCGAACTTGCATTAGCCTGAATAATAGATATATTAATGAAAATAATAATCATCAATAATATACTGAAAAAAGAAATTGTATATTTAAAACAATCACTCCAAATCTTTTTAATTTCCAATTCTTTATTGTATTCCATAATATCCCATCCTATCCAAATTCCTACTATTATATTTCTAGTTTCAAGGTTACCAGCAGTCGTAATATTTTTGATCTATTGTTAAATTTACACGATAACCCCGTTTTTTAATCAATAATTATGTTTGTATTGACCCTTATATAAATTCATTGATTTGGATTCACTTTGTCAATAAAAAAAAATCAAACCCACGGAGACACCCCGGGGCTGAGATCTTATTTATTCGTAACAGTACCATTTATCTTCCCCATAGGTTTGAGAGTCAGAACAATATCTTTTGTTATTGTATTGAAAGCAGTTACCGTCACGGTCACGCTGCTATTGGGATAATATTCTGGTTCCTTGCTTGCGGTTAAATGATACGTTCCATTTGTAAGACTCAAAGAATAGAAGCCCGTTTCATTTGTAGTTGTGGAAATATCAGTGTCCGTGGAAACGATC
>JAPMTR010000016.1 GCA_026552975.1 Candidatus Methanoperedens sp. | reverse complement strand
ATATGCATCATCTATGATGCTCTTTGAGGGCTTTTCTCCCGCTTTCATCTTCAGTTTCTCTGCATCAAGAACGCTTGCGGCTGTGTCCGTGAGACGTTTAAAGTCCCATGACTTAAGATCTTCTATCTTGAGCGCAGGCATCGCATCCGTTATGTGTTTGATCAACGGCGCCCGCCTTTCCTGCTCCACAGCGTCTATCTGTGCCTCCAATGTTGCGATCCTGGCTTCGCCTGCCGCAAGGGTCTTACCCTGGTCTGCAAACGCAACCTCTTTCGCATCAAGCAGTTTCCTGGTTTCTGTAGCTGTCTTCTGCGCTTCCAAGAGAGCTGCAGAATCGGCTAAAAGTTTCTTTACCATCTCAGGCGTGTACCCCACACCATCGACTACTATGCTCTCTGCCATTGTTTCTTGTGTCTCCTTTATCTTTTTTTCATCAGTAATTGATGAGTTTGAATTGATCGTTGGCGGTGCCTGTTCTCCCAATGCTCCCTGTATCGAATCCAGAATACCGCATTTAGGTCGTGAACACCTGCCAAGTTTCACCACTGCAAGATGATCGTAAAGGACTTTCTTCTGAACCGCTTCATACGGCTCATCGTTGAATGTCCCCGGCTCTTCAATAATGTCAGCGTAATAGCCTGGACTGAGATCCCGCTTCCCATTCCGAATTTCATCTGCAAGGACCTTGTCTGTTATGAGAAGATCGCCTGAAGCGACATTATTATTGAGTGTGACGGTTTCCGGAAGAACCCTGCCTTTTATCTCAGATACATCCATTATCACCCTGGACATCGGATGTTCGTCCGTTATCATCATCCGCTGCATTGTTGGCATTGAATCTGCAAGTGCTTCTGGGGATTTCAGGATCTTCTTTCCGTTGTAATCCAGCACCATCGCCCGGCATATTATGGCGTCTTTTACCAGCAGACCGTCCTTTGTATCAACCATTTTGGAAGTGTCAATCTGGATGCCAATTGAGTCGGAGAAAATTGCTTTTTCGTCTGAATCGGTTTTTATCAGGTCTGGTTTAGGTTTTTTGCTTGAATCCTTCTGTGAGCTACTTTTGGTTATTCCATCTACAATTAAGCTTTCAGTTTGCCCTTGCTCATCCAGAGGCTGCGCTGTGCTATTGAGTTTTATCATGTACCACTCCACCATATTTCGAGTGGATTCAATGTTTTAATATGCGGACCCATTTGGGGTAAAATGGACTTCGTTTATATTTAAGGACTAACTTACTATTGTATTATAATAGTAATACAAATTATATAAAAAAAGCAACACATTTGGTGAGAGCGCCCAATCACTCTATCGGGCAACAGAATGTAACGACAGGAATTAATAAAAAATAAATTTAACAAAGATATTTTCAGGTGGAGCAATCCATACAGATATATTGATCCAATTCCCTATCTTCGCCAAATTCAAAAGTACGTTCACCGCAATTCTCACATATTTTCCTTCTCATTACAAAGTCTGGTTGAATTAAAGTCTCCATTTTGATCACCTATTCTTAATGGTTATTCATTGTATTTAAAACTTATCATGATTAATAATGATATATAATTTGCAAATGTTAAACAGGTCACAAAAGCAGGTTACTGATGAACAATCGTTGACGGCGCCTCTCTGGGCTCTCTTGAACGAGATGCTGCCCAAGGCGCAGTACCTTCCTTTCCCTTTGTCTGCACGAATTTCAATAAGGTAAGCTGCTCTTGTGTCAGCGCCAGGCGGCCATCCCTTGTCCGGATCTCATCCGGCATCTCGATATATGAATTTACTTTGTTGAAGTCTATTTCCGACTGTATCTTCTTTATTTCGAGCTTCTCCTTCTCGGTAAGCTCATAGGGGCTGTTCCAGGTCAGCTCCCATTCGTTTTTCAAGTCGCCATTCGTGAAGCCTTTTAGAAGTTCCACAAGGAAGTTCGAGATCCAGTTCTGCTTGACCACGACCTTACTGTAATATGTGCTCCTGTCAAGCTGGCTGCCTGTTACTGCACCGGTTGCCAGGCCATATAAGATTGACTTGGGGTATTCCGTCACTCCTGCCAGCTGCACGATTGCGCTCTCGAAGTACGGCGCCGGATTCAGCACGGCGCTGGCAGTGTTGAGCACATTCGCTTTATAGCCATCAGGGAATGCCAGTACGGTCTTTGCATTTATGTCGCCCAGCGAGTCGAGCGCCGCATCCCTGTCTTCCGGGGTCGCATCTGGCGGCAGGTCAAGTCCAAGTAATCCACCACCTACACGCCACATGGTCTGGCCTGCGCTCCATAGCATGTGATCGATAACAGATATGACGTTGAAGGGGCGGTCAAGAACCGAGCAGCCTATTGTATCATTCGGGCTGCCCGTTATGTAATCTTCTTCCAGTCCGGGATTAACTATCATCATCAACCTTGATGCATGTATAGCGGTATTCTTCCCGAAGATGCCGGGATTAAGGTTGACCTTTTCTACTTCTTCAGGGATCACCCTGTACCCCGCTTCATCTTTCTTATATGCGATCTCGGTTATCCAGTTTCGAGGGATCGCTTTTATGTATTCCACCTTCGCGCTCTTGTTTGAAAGTGGTGTATCCAGATCCTGCCCGTCTTTCCTGCCCATCAGTAAGAAATTGTACCCATAGAGCCTTGCCCATTTTAGTGCCTTGCCTAGTTCCAATTCTATCTTCTCTTTGTAAACCCGGGTGAGCGTCTTTGTAAGCGCCTTCTCTGGCTCTTCCGGCGTGCTGATAATGTTAATGGTGAACCCATTCTTCAGAGCATCATCTATTATCTTGTCTACGATAGCCCCACCAATACCGCGTTCGTATTTCTCCCTGCGGTCAGTATCGGTTATCTTTACTGCGAAAAGCGAATTTGCCGCGGTCTTTTTCTTGCTGGCATTCGGGGTGTTATTGGGGAACCCTAATTCCTTTGGGGTATAAGATACACCATTATTCCAGGTCTTTGTTATTACATGCTTTACCAGGTCATCGGTATTGTTGAATACGGCCATTTGTTAGAAGGTATTGTCCTGTTCGTATATTAAATTTGACTTACTATTGTATTGTAATAGTAATAAATATATGGGATTA
>JAPMTR010000003.1 GCA_026552975.1 Candidatus Methanoperedens sp. | reverse complement strand
ATCGGGAATATTGTAAGCCTCAGGGATCTTTTTTCTTCGGTCGTTTCCGGATCAAAGGTAAAGCTTTTAGGAGCAATGGCGCTTGGTATTATCCTATTGGTGGGGATTTTTTCATTTTCAGGATTTTCACAGGTATATGACACGATCAAAAGCGCCTCATTATACTATGTCCTTCTTGGATTTGTTGGTGTAACAGCCTCTTTTGTGATGCGAACATGGAGGTGGAGCGTCCTTCTTCGCACATCAGGACATGTCGTCCCACGGGATATTCTTTTTAAGAGCTTGATGTTTGGCTATCTTCTCAATTATTTCCTTCCCGCAAGAGCCGGGGACATTGCACGAGGCGCCGCCCTAAAATATACCCAGAGGACCCCAATGGGTATCAGCCTTACAACGATTGTCATCGAACGAGCCATCGATATGTTCACCCTGGCATTTTTATTGGGGGCTGGAGCAATGCTATTATCCAGCAGCGGTACAGTTGTGACCCTGGCAGTGGTTTCGCTGGCAATTGCACTATTGCTCGTGATGCTGCTCTTGATTTTTTATAAGTATGGCAGGTTCATTTCAGAGAAGCTTGGCAAGAGGATCCCCCTCTATATCAGGTTTCATAAATATTATGAAAGAGGGCATCGACAGGTTATATTCTAATCCGAATGCGATTTTCTTATCCATTATCCTTTCCCTTCCCGTGTGGTTCTTTGAAATATCTGGAACTTATCTTGCAGCAAGGGCTATCGGGTATCCGATCTCTTTTTCACTTGCGACAGTTGCCGGGATAACTTCATTCCTGTCCCAGACGATACCTGTCACTCCAGCAGGGATTGGAGTTTATGAAGGTACGATGGCAGGGGTGTTTGTGATATTTGGAATACCGCTTTCATTGGGCATTTCCCTGGCGCTGGTGGATCATTTCATCAGGGCTTCTGTTACTCTTATTTTTGGGGTGATATCTTCAGTGCATCTTGGTTTTGAGTCGAGGGCTTATTTTGTGGAGAAGAGGAATATGAAAGAAGTTGAAATTGATTACTAAGCATTATATAATTATGTCACATTTCTTAATTCTGATCTGTTTAAAGAAAGGATTTTATTGTCATAACACATAATCATATACCGAAAGAGGGAAACAGATGGATTTTGAATGCTCTTATCATGCTGAACTTAAGCTAATAGAAAGGAGAATTTCAAAATCTGAAATTGAAGATATACTTACCAATCCAGAAAATGTATTTCTCGATATGGAAACCGGGAATTTGGTGGCTGTTGGACAGAGGAAATCAATTAAGGATCATAAACTTATAATAGCATATTCATCGGGCGAAAGAATTAAATTGGTTACAGTTATTGATACTTCTAAGAATGAAATTATTAAAAACAGAGAAGAAAAAGGCAGGTGGATCAGAATAAAATGAAATCTAGATACGATGCGGAGTCAGACATACTTTATCTGTTGATCAAAGAAGGAAATATCAAGGATACTGTTGAGGTTAGTGAAGATATGTTCATAGAATATGATGAAAATGATGAACCGATTGGTATTGAGCTGTGGAGAGCCAGGACAAATGTTTTTGGTGAAATGTTGAAATATCTGAATAAACTAACCGAAGTGAAGGGAATTAAAAGGAATTCATATATGAAAAAGATGAAACAGGTGGCTTAAATTAATCTTAATCGTTATACTCCACAGCTCTACTTTTGACCATAACCACTCCATGCTTCGCAGCATTGCACTTCCCGTTTTCTTTACGCAGGAGCAGATCTACGCAGTGGAATTTTAGACACGGTGGACATAGTGCCGTTATAGCTTTAAAATCAGGATTTAATGTCATCGAAGAATATTCGGATGATCCAAGAGGGGTGAGTTGTCTGCTGGGAAATGTAGAATTATCTCTTGTGGATGTTGAAGTTGGAGGAGTTGTTGTAAAAGATATGCCTGCTGAGGTATGCTCCAGATGTAATCCCGTCAAAAAAAATAATGACTCTTTGAAAAAGATTTAATTTCAGAGTTTTTCCAGTACATTTTTGACAAGTTTTAAATAAATCCGCTCAATTTGGCATCCATGAAATCTCAGTTGACCGGCGGCACAGGTTAAATTATGTTCAAAACAACATATGAACGAGGTAGATTCATTTGAATGATCTAAGAGAAATGTACAGGAGAAGATTCGGGGATGATATCGAATTCAGAGCTAAATTATGGGCAATGTTGTGCAATAATTTTTTCCAGAAATATATTCCAGAAAATTCAGTTGTTCTTGATGTTGGCGCTGGATATTGTGAATTCATTAATAATATAAAAGCTCGAAACGGTTCGCTCTCGATCTGAACCCTGACATCAAGGAATTTGCATCTAAGGATGTGGATATTGTTTTATCAAAATCGACAGATATGGTACAAATAAAAGATAAATCGATTGATGTAGTATTCACAAGTAATTTTTTTGAGCATCTATGTAAAGAAGATATCGTTAAGACAATTATACCTGGGGTTTCAATGAACGGTGTTTTTCTATCTCAGTATTTGAATGACATAAATGATCTAGCATCTGTTTTTTCAGGGTATATCACACAGGATATTACAGAAATGACAATCAATGTTGATAATCCGGCATATTATATGAAAAACATAAAAGTAAAGTTCGTGGGAATTCCAGCAAATATAACCGTACAAAATAATTCATATTCTCCAATGCCTGATTGGCGCTCTCTCAAACAAGTGAAAGGGGGAATAATGTGGATAGACACCATAGGTAATAATCAATATGCTCAGGCAAATGGTTGGCTTGTAGATACAAAAAAAGAACAATATATAAGGATAAGCGGGTGGGCAGCAGATGACAGTATAAAAAACGGAGAAATTAAGAAATTTCTTGTCTTAAATGGTGGAAATGACCCGATCGTATTACCTACAAGAAAGAAGTTTAGACCAGATGTTGCAGATTATTTTGGAATCGAAAATTACATACAATCAGGATGGGAGGCAACAATTAGATCAAAGGGACTTACAGATTGCTTTAATATTTCTATACGCATACTGAGATCAAATGGTGAAGAGTATTATGAATTAGATGGCGGAAAACCGATATGTTTTAGATGATCCTAAATTGAAAAAAATGTTGAAACCTCATACTTTATATTATTCACCAGATGAAAGGAAGTTCGATAGGCTATAGACGATAGGATAATT
>JAPMTR010000002.1 GCA_026552975.1 Candidatus Methanoperedens sp. | reverse complement strand
AATGTCCTTATGCCTGATCCCAAAAAGAAGCCTGACGCTATTGTTAAAAGCCCGGTTTGCGATCATCTTTGTGGCAGGATATCCTTCAGTTTTGCCGCCTTTTGTGAAACGTGAACCATAGGCAATATCATAGCCTTCTTCGATCTTTTTGACAAGCTTTGGAATATCATGCGGATCATCTGAAAGGTCGCCCATTACAGGGATAATGATGTCGCCGGTGGCATTTTTGAATCCTTCTTTAACAGCATTCCCGAATCCTGGGTTTGAGTGCCTGTGCACAGGTCTTATCCTGGGGTTGCTTTTTCCCAGTTCCTCTATTATTGCAGGTGTTCTGTCGGTGCTGTTATCGTTTACTATGACTATTTCAAAATCCTTTGTTTCATCATAATGCAAAAGTACAGGGAGGAGTTCATCCATCAAAGGATGAAGATTTTCTTCTTCGTTATGCACCGGGATGACAATTGAGATTTTAGACATTTTATCTATTCGTCCGTTATTCGTCCGCTATTCGTCCGTTTCGTCCGCATGTTTATTTCTCCCCCTTTTTTGACCGAAGTTTGCCGAAGACTGCCGAAGTTTGCCGAAGACGATACTTTCTTGTCTTTGTTGCACCCTCAGCAACAATCACGTTCTTTTCCACCAGATCGTTTAAATCATATCTTGCCTGTCTTTCACTAACATCTACCAAACTTGCATAAACCCTGGTTGTTATAAATACATTTTCTCGAAGATACTCAATCGCACTCTCCTGTCTTTCAGTCAAAACAACTGTTTGCGCCTCTTTTACTTTTTCTCCTTTCGCCATATCAAGGTATTCCTTGCTCTGCCTGAAAGTCACATAAAAATAATTCGGATTAAACTCTATCTCTGGAAAAGGAGCATTCTCTTTCGTGCATATTTCCTTTATCCTTTCCAAACCCGAACCCATCTTTTCACCAAAATGGATCCTGGCAAAAAGATCAGCAATGATCTGGTTTCTCCTGAAAACCGTCTCGCCAAGAATGAAATTATGCGGCTCTTGCCAGTAATTTTCAATTCTTATCCTGGTAGGAAAAAACTTCAGTATGTTGTTATGCCCGTGCTCGAAATAGTATTTATGCATCACTGAATTTATTACAGCCTCTCTTATAGCTTCAAAAGGGTATTCGTATATATTCTCCCTTTGAGGCATTCCTGTGAAACGGTAGGCGACTTTTGAATACAACCGCACGAACTTCATTACCTCTTCAACGATCTCAAACAAACTGCCTTCAACCTCTTTGCGGTCTATAATATCAGCGCCGCCATAATCCTTAAAAAGTGCGACAGTAAAAACAGACCATGGAATAAACCTCTGTGGCTCCTTCGCAAAGAAAAGCACTCCAGCATTATTGAAATCTAATTTTCCTTTCTGCTTCTTTGCCACCCCAAGATTAATAAGAATAGTTTCAGATTTTACCGATTTTGAAAGCCCTGCCAGCTCCAGAAATTTCAATAATTTATTCTCCTCAAAATCCTTTGGAAAACTGAATTCTGGCACAATTAATTCATCAAATCTTATTTTTCCTTCGGATTTAAAAAATTCTATTATCTCGTCCCGGGTCATTTTTGGGGAGTTTGGACCTATTCTTTTATAAAAACCTGCAGAGCATTCATAAGGTTTATCATCGCCCTCTCTAACATTAATAATAAATATTTTCTCAAATATATCGATCGATATTTGTATTTTCGGTCTGCAATTATTCGCTATATCCTGGATTCTGGATTTTAATTCATTAGAAATACCGATTCCTTTAATTTTACCTTCGTCAGTAACTCCAAGGAATATCCTTCCGCCTGATGAATTTGCAAAAGCTACAATTTCTTTATCCAGATTGTTGAATCCTTCCTTGAATTCGATCTTATAGCCTTCGCCTTCCTTCAGGATCATTTCCAGTTCTTTTAGGTCCATTTCGCCACTCCATGCGTACTTTTTTGCATCATTTTTTCATCAAAACGTTCATTTCAACACATACTCTAAATCTCTTCTTCCCATGCCTTTATAAATTCCCATATGTGAATATTTCAATCAATATGTCTTTTATGTTATATTTATAATTCCATCCTGGATAATGTGATCTGAATTTTGAAACATCACTTATCCACCAGATATGATCTCCTATGCGGTTACTTTCGGTATATGAATAATTCATTTTTTTCCTGGTAATCTCCTCGCACATTGCTATTGCTTCCAGCATTGAGCAATTAGAGTGCCTGCCGCCACCCATATTATACACTTCACCCATTCGTGGCTTCTGGTAAAAGTGCCAGAAAGCGTTCACAAGGTCATAACTATGGATATTATCCCTGAGCTGCTTGCCTTTATACCCAAATATCGTATAATGTTTACCTGTAACAGCGCATTTCATAAGATATGCAAGAAACCCATGAAGCTCAGTGGAAGAATGTCCAGGTCCTGTCAGGCAACCGCCCCTGAAGCAGACTGTTTTCATGTTAAAGTACCTGCCATATTCCTGCACAAGCACATCTGCCGCCAGCTTCGAGGCTCCGAACAGGCTGTGCTTTGTCTGGTCAACGCTCATGGATTCATCGATCCCGTTTGCAAAGTAGGGGTGCGATTCATCAATTTCCCACCTGGTCTCAAGTTCAACAAGCGGCAGATCGTTTGGAGTATCGCCATATACTTTATTGGTAGAAGTAAATATGAAAACTGCATCAGGACAATATTGCCTTGTCATCTCAAGAAGAGTGAGAGTCCCGTTAGCATTTACCGTGAAATCCGTGAAAGGATCTTTTGCAGCCCAATCATGAGATGGCTGCGCAGCTGTGTGGATTATTAATTTTATATCTTTAGCATATTTTTTAAAAATGGCTTCCATAGCCGTTTTATCACGAATATCTTCATTGTAATGTATATAATCCTTGATATCTGATTCAAGTTTTTTCAGGCTCCACTTCGTTGATGCTTCATCACCGAAAAAGACTTTTCTCATATCATTATCTATACCGACTACAGTAAAACCTTTTCTACTGAAAAACCTGACAGATTCAGCGCCTATCAATCCCGCTGAGCCTGTGATTAGAGCTATATCCATTTTTCCTTCCTGCCTTATTTCATGAAAGGATAGGTCTTAATTGTTCCGAATTCTCTCCAATCCAGGCAGATATTTCCTGAATGATCTGATCAACCGAAATTTGCGGCTTCCATCCTGTTTTTTCGGAAATC
>JAPMTR010000037.1 GCA_026552975.1 Candidatus Methanoperedens sp. | reverse complement strand
AGATCAAACTAAAAGTGATTGTATTTAGAAAAAGTTATTCAGCATTTTGAATTAAATTAAATAAGGATTATTTTTTATACTTGGATGGCGAAGGTATTGAAGTATGTGATTTATTTTAATCTGATCAATACTTGTAGGAATCAACTTCTTCAAGGGCTTTTTTATCTTTCCTAAGGGGTTCATCCTTAAAATCAATATCATGCGGCAAGATCTCTTCTTTTTCTTTGATCTTTCCAATTCCCTGGGCGATCTTGCGAAGCGATTCCATGCTTTCTTTTGTGGCCGGCTTTGGTTTTGATTTTATTTTCTGCTTTTTCAGGATATATCCAGCCGGTCTTAATTCTGATCTCATAAGTCCAAGCTCGACTTTTCGTTTATCAATAAGATCAAGGATAGGTTTTCTTGCGCCATCAGGCAGTTTCTCAAGCATCCGCTGGAGATTTTCAAGAGAAGCATCCTTCTTCTCTTCTTTTGGTTTAATTTCGTTATCCATATAATTAATGAGCCCTTAACTCATTCATATGTTGTATCCGTTTCCTGATAAGTTCTTCTGTCCCTATATCCCGCCTGCTGTGAAGCGCACCTTTTAGCGCCGATAGGCCGGATTGTGCTTTCATTTCTGCTTCTTTTATCGTATCAGCGATGCCAAGTACCCCAAAAGCCCTTGAACCTGTCGTGTATATCTTATTATCTTTTTCATACACGCTTGAATAGAAAAGAATGGCATCCTTCATAGCTCCTATTTCAACTATGGAATCCTTTGCAGGATCATCAGGATAACCTGCAGGAACTGCATATTTACAAACTGTCGCCTGTTTTTTGAATTTTACATTTATTTTATCAAGAGTCCCATTGACAATACTTGAACATACATCCAGAAAATCATTCTCAAGTATGGGAAGAACGTTCATGGCCTCAGGATCTCCGAACCTCGCATTAAATTCAATGACCGAAATACCTTTTGCGGTTGCCATGAATTGACCGTACAGGATGCCCTGGTAAGCAACGCCAGTTTCCTTTTGTATAGCCTGAACAACACTGGCCATGATCTTTTTCGCATCGGCATAATCCGATCCTTTTATGAAGGGCAGGATATCTTTTGCATCGCTGTAAGAGCCCATTCCGCCTGTATTTGGTCCTTTATCCCCATCATATGCACGTTTATGGTCCTGGACACAGGGCGCAAATGCCAGGTTTTTTCCATCCACAAATGCCTGGACTGTAAATTCCTCACCAATGAGTCGCTCTTCAACAACAAGATCATCATTTTTGAGGACTTCTTTTGCATATACCTTTGCTCCTTCGATATCGAAATGGTCACCCATGACACGGACACCTTTTCCCCCCGTGAGTCCTGCCGGCTTTATGACAACATCCCCAAGTTCATCAATGAATTCATCAGTCCCGTCTTCTCCTTTGCGAAAAACCTTAAAACCGGGACATCCTGCTATGGCGTATTTCTTCATGAAATCCCGTGTCCATGCTTTGTCAAATTCGATCTGTGCAGCCAGCCTGCGCGGTCCGACAACAGGTATCCCAGCATCCCACAGGCGGTCAGATATACCCGCTGCAAGAGGAGTTTCAGGGCCTATGATCGCAAGTTCTATCTTTTTCTTTATTGCGTAATCAATGATCTGTGGGTCTGTTTCTTTAATTATTAAGAAATCTTTGCATAAATGTGCGATGCCCGGATTTTTCTTGCTCATCACAGTAAAAAGTTCTGGATCTTTCTTGCTTCTGGCAACAGATTCTGCGATGGCATGTTCTCGTCCTGCGCCTCCAACTAAAAGTACCTTCATAGGTATCTGAGTATATGTTTAAAAATAAAAATGTTCTGGTTAAGAAATCAAGGAAATGATTGTTCTTTAAGTGCTGCTCACAAAAAAACGAAAGATATTTGAATATCATCATTATTAATACATATTGGAAGTATTTGTTAAATTAAAGATAGGTATAGGAATCAGGCGAATGGACGATCTAAAAAACACAGATGAGGGAAAATATCGCAGATTTTTTGAGTATTCAAATGATATTATCGTTGAGGTGGACAAATTTGGAAAAGTGTTAAATGTCAACAATAGACTCGAAGAGATTTTCGGTTTCAAGCCTGAAGATGTTATTGGGAAATATTTTTTTAACCTTGGGATACTGGGGATAAGAGAACTACCCATGATCGTTGATCTGTTCAAGAAGACGATCAGGGAAGGAATGAACAAGGATAAAGCGGGAAGATTTCTTGATAAAGTAGAATTGGAACTGAGAGCTAAGAGCGGAAATTTGATATTCGTAGAAACAAGTACAACAATCCTCAAAAAAGATGGAAAAATAGAAGGATTTCTTACAAGTGTCCGGGATATCACAGAAAGCAAACGTGCTAAGGACAGGTTAAAAGCTTCTGAGGAAAAATACAGGGATCTGTTTGAGAATGCAAATGATGCGATTTGCATATTGGATTCAGATCTGAATTATAGGGAAGTTAATAATAAGGCAATGGAATTGTTTGGTTATTCAAAAGAAGAAATGCTTCAAATGAATGTCATTGACATTATTCCACATGACCAGATCCCCATTTCTAAAATCGAGTTTAATAAATTAAGAAAAAAAGGATCGTATGAAAAGTTTGTCGGCAAAGCCTGCACAAAAGATGGACGCCTTATTGATGTGGAAGTGAGTTCATCAGTTATAAAAGATGGAGAAAAAATCGTAGGTTCAAGAGATATAATCCGTGATATTACAGAACGCAAGCAGTGGGAGGATGCACTCATGGAAAGTAGAAAGAATTTGCAGGAAGCGCAGCATCTAGCCCACATCGGCAGTTGGCATTGGACTATGGCAACAGACAAGGTGAAGTGGTCGAATGAACTTTATCATATTAACGGATATGATCCAGATTCTTCTGCGCCCGGTTATAAGGAAATGTCATCTTTCTACACAACACAAAGCTGGAAGAAACTAAATGAAGTCGTAGGTAAGGCTTTGCAAAGAGGAGAACCATATGATCTCGATCTGGAAATGATACGATCAGATGGCACTTTAATAAATACTTCCACGCGGGGTGAGGCTGATTATGATACCAGCGGTAAGATCATTGGACTGCATGGTACAGTTCAGGATATCACCGAGCGCAAGCGAGCAGAAGATATGATAAAGGAGAGTGAAACAAGGCTTCAAAGCATCCTTGATAATTCCAGCACTGTTGTTTTCCTGAAAGATATTCTGGGGCGTTACATAACCGTGAATCGACGTTTTGAAGAGCTCTTCCATGTTAATCGCAGGGATATAGTTAACAAAACAGACTACGACATCTTCCCTCAGGAGTTTGCTGACAAATTTAGACACCATGATGATCAGGCCGTTGAAAAGCTCAAAGCGATCGAAACTGAAGAAGTGGTCCCCCATGATGATGGTCTCCACACTTATATCTCAGTAAAGTTCCCGCTCGTATCACAATCGGGGAAACCATATGCCGTTTGCGGGATCGCTACTGACATTACAGAACGAAAGAAATCCCAGGAGCAGATAGAAAGATCACTTAAGGAGAAAGAAATTCTCCTGAGGGAATTATATCATCGGGTAAAGAACAATATGCAGATAATCACAAGTTTGTTAAGTCTTCAATCCAGATATGCCAGGGATAAAGAAGATCTTGAGATGTTCAGAGATTGTCATGACAGGATAAAATCAATGTCTCTAGTCCATGAAAAACTGTATCAATCAAAAGATTTGACAACAATTGATTTCAAAGAATATATAAAAGATATAGCAAAGGGTTTGTTTCAGTCTTTTGGGGCTGATAAAAATAAAATCTCTCTGGTCATGGAAGTTAACAATATTTCATTAGATATCAACGCAGCAATTCCATGTGGCTTAATTATCAACGAACTTCTAACGAATTCATTAAAACATGCATTTCCTGAAGGAGAAAAAGGGGAGATCAAGATATCTATTCAATCATTGAATGAAAAAACGATCGAACTTGTTGTGGGTGATAATGGCAAAGGGATTCCTGAAGATGTTGATTTAAGAACAACTAAATCGCTGGGCCTGCAACTTGTAGCAATGCTGGCAGAAAATCAGCTTCATGGCGAGATACTCCTGGATCGAAACAATGGAACAGAATTTACCATAACATTCAAAGAAGTCAAATAAGAAGAAAAGACGCAGATCCTGAACTTACTCTTGATAAAATAAAATGGGGAAAATATCCCCAGGCACGAATAATAATAATAATAATAATAATAATAATAATAATAATAATAATAATAATAATAATAATAATAATATTTATGGAAAATTTCAGATATTAAAGCAGACCTAATCCATCAAGTTCAATAACTATCTTTTCAACGGCTGCTGCTGCATCTTCTGGTTTTTTGCCGCCTGTTACCACAAGTTTTCCAGAACCGAACAATAGCATAACAACTTTGGGGACTGACAACCTGTAAACAAGACCGGGGAATTGCTCGGGTTCATATTCTATGTTCTCAAGCCCAAGGCCGATCGCGATCGCGTTGAGGTTGAGCACTCTTCCAAGATCTGCTGATGCGACAATATTTTGAATCGTAATTTCAGGATTTTCAGGTATCTGTGTACCCATTTCTCTTAATTTATCAAACACTTTCGAAAGACCTATGCCTACATCGGCAATACTTTTTGCACCTGTACAAACTATCTTCCCGCTTCCGAAAATAAGTGCCGCGGTCTTCGGGGATGTTGTCCTGTAAACAACACCAGGGAATCTTTCTTTGTTATAATCCGCTCCTTCCAGGACGCTTATGACCTGATTCAGATCAAGCTTTACTCCAATAGCAGTAGATGCAACAACATTTTCTATTTTTATAGTTTTCTTGGGTTCCGTAGTATTTACCATATTCTCACCTTTATATAGGGTATTTAAACATTTATATATGTTGGGGTAAGAGATGCCAGAGTAACTCCTGCTTCAATAAAATAAGTAAATTTATTTCATTCAAATTTGCAGGAATCCAACCATTCCATTTCATATAATTTTTTGGTTATTTTATATATATCTTTAGAAGTTCCTTCTATAAGGTAGGTAATAGCTACTTTATTATTTTTTTTATCCACATCAATTCCGATGAACTTGTGCCTCAGGGTGCCCTCCAAAAATATCTTTTTAATTTCAGATTTTTCTACGATCTTATTGGTATTGATGATCAATCTTTTCTGGTAATAGCCCATCCCTTTTTTTTCAAATACTTTATCAAAATAAATTATTATCCATGTCAGCAAATAAATTATGATCCCAATAAAATATTCACCAACACCTACAATGATACCAAATATCGCGAACAACCACACGCTAGCAGCCGTGGTGAACCCAAATGTTTTTTCATTTGTTTTGATAAGAGCGCCCGCTCCCAAAAATCCAATCCCGGTGACCACAGAACCTAACAGTGGAAGAGGGTTCTCATTGAGGAGAGTGGCTGTTATCGCAAGCCCGCACGATCCTACCGATACAAAAATGAACGTACCGAAGCCTATGGGTTTATGGGATCTCTGCCTTTCATATCCGAAAATCAGGGCTAAAGCAAAAGTTAATGTTAATTTAAGCAAAATTATTGATTTTTCCATTCAGAGCTTAGATATGGAAAAGGAGCTTATTTATTTTACTGTACTCAAATTATGGGGTGGGCTATCATATCCACCATATCCACCTTGCATCTCGATGCTGCCTGGATGCACGAATATATAAACTGCGATTATCCAGAAAACAACAAGAGCGCGCTATAAATGAGGGCAAAAAAAGGCTTGCTACAGGTTGCAGATATCCCACGATCCGTACCAAAGACACAGTTGCAGCAGCATACAGCAGGAGTTTATTTTCCATGAGGATCCCTGCCATTCCAACAGCCAGGATTATTACCGGGATCACATAATCGGGGCGAAAATCACCGCAAGTATATCCACCGCTTGTAGGTGAAGTCTGGTAATTATAACAACCGTCTGTTATCAGTACACTCTCAGAATATATTGTTGTGGCCATCGTGACCACCAATGCAACCCCTGCTAAAACCAATGCGATCTTTTTTGATCTTGCATCGACCATTTCCGTCTTGAATTCCCCTATTACCCCACCCTGATATGCGAAAGCTGATATAACTAATAGCATGGAGGAGGCAAGGAATAAAGGTTTTCGGAATAGTAACCCTAAAAAAATCCCTAACACCAGGGATATGGCACAAGAAGTAAACAAAAATTCCTTACTTCTGTTTCGTATTCCAGCGATCCCCAATACCGGCGGTATGAGCGGAAACAAATAGAATATCAGTCCAAAAGCCAGTGCCAAAATTGTCCCTCCGAATGATACTTCAGTGGCAGTTCCAGCTATTGCAACAAATAAGGAAGCAATGGCAAATTTAAATGCAGCACTTCTTGCCTTTTCATTCACCTCCCCTACAGGTTCATCCAACAGGTAAACAAAAGTGGAGATTATCAGGAGCAGGGATGGCACCACAAAAAGAAAACCAATGGATACTATTCCAAGAATTGTTAAGGCCAGGGATATTAGAGAAGAGATGATCAAAACCTCTTTATTCCTGTATATGATCCCCAGCACCCCTGCAAGAGGGACAAATGCAAAGAGGAGTAATACGGGAGATACAAGCGCAGAAGGGGATAAGCTAGAGCCGGCTGTGAAAAATAAGAACGCCAGGACTGATGTTGCTAAAGAGAGACCTGCAAGCCATAATGCATTTTTCTTGTTATTGTTCATTCTTGCCATCTCTGAACCTCAACAAGGAAGCCGTAGCTTGCTGAACCCTTTTCTTTCCACCAGGCACCAACACCCAGAACATAAAGCCCTGGCTCAAGCGATAGTTCTATGTCCTGCTCACTTTCAAGTGACAAAGTAAAGTTCTTTCCTTGCATATCCCGGGTATCCCACCAGCGCCATCCGCGCTCACTAAAATTAAGTTCATCTTCGTCCTTAACACGAATGACATCGAGCCGCAATTCATACGGTGGCTCCTGAAGAGGCAAACGGAGATGTGCCGAAAAAGTCGAACTTGCAATCAGTGGTTCCTGGGCTGTAGGGATGCCTACCATGTCTGCGCAAAGAGCTTTCCATGCTCCTCTCCAGCAATAGCTACCTATTCCCGAAATCTGTTCTGTTCGATCTATCTTAAGGGTCGCAGGTGGCGGCTCAATTTCTTGTTGGGAGATCAAATATAAACTTATTGTAATTAAAATAATAAATCCTGAAATTAAATATTTGATCTTTGTGTTCAATTTTTTCTCCCTGGCTCCTTTACCGAAATAACTACGTCCTTTACTGATAAAAGATTTTCTTAAACTACGAATCCATTCGCAGTTATAGCAAGCTCTTTTAATATCCATCTCCATTAATAATATGAATGCCAGAAAATGAAAAATACCAGGGCGATGAAAAACTCCTCATACTTCCATTAGGAGAAGAATCCAAGAAAATAACTCAGGTCATATCAAACGATACAGCAAGGCAGATAATCGAGCTTCTTGCTGATGTAGCTCTTTCAGCAAATGATATTGCACAGCGTTTACAGGTGCCCCTCACTACGATTACTTACAACCTTGAAAATCTGGAAAGCGTTGGGCTTATCAAAGTCGAGAAGATCAAATACAGCGAGAAGGGCAGGGAGGTCAAGATCTATGCCCCTGTCAGAAAGCTCATCATTCTTGTGCCAGAGAAGACCGACAGGAACTCTGTTGCTGATATACTCAGGAAGTACCTGGGAATGATTTTAACAGCGTTTTTTGCTTCAAGCCTGATTGAGTTTTTCGTGAGAAAACCAGGGAATAATGCTGAATTGATGCAAACAACCAGCGATTTATATTCGCTCCCCCAATCAATACAGGCAGCGCCTGATATTTTTACAAACATAGCGGACACAATTACTGCACATCCAGGACTGGTTTTCTTTATGGGATGCCTTTTTGTGATTGCTCTGTTTATTATTATGGATTTCCTCAGAAAAAGGAAAAATGGATAGGTTAAATAATGAAAATAGTTCCGCTGATTGTACCAAAATATATTTAATGTTCAAATGACATCTTTAAATGTTGATACTAAATGCCAGAAATCAAATATATCCAGAGCGAACTTGAAAAGCATATATATTTCGAGTTGAAAAAGACAGCAGAAAAAAAAGGCATTTCTATAAAAGAAGCCATCAGGGAAGCAGTTTTAGATTGGGTGAGGGATAAATCCGGTTTTGATAAGAATGACTCTTTTTTCAGTATGCATACTTTTAGCGCATCTAAAGAATTATCGGAAAAGCATGATGAAATATATGAGGAACAGGAATGATCTTTGTTGATACGTCGGCTTTTCTTGCTATAGTGAATGAAAAAGACAATAATCACAAAGCTGCAAAAACATTTCTTGAAGGAATAAAGAATGGCAAGGTAAGGGTAAAAAAAATAATAACCTCAGATTATATAATTGATGAGACCCTTACTCGGATCCGTTACTCAGTCGGACATAAGGAAGCTGTCAAATGGGGAAAAGATATTCTGGCCTCAAGAGTAGTAGAAAAGATGGATGTCGGAAAAGAGTTATTTGAACTTGCCTGGGAAATTTTTGAAAATTATGAAGATAAGAAGTTAAGTTTCACAGATTGCACAAGTTTTGCATTAATGAAGAAAAGAAATGTTGAAAAGGTTTTTTCCTTTGATAAGGATTTTGAAAACATGGGATTTTCTCTCTTGCCTCGGTTTTCTTAGTACAAGCATCCTTCTTGTAAGACTCTTGTGCACCCTTTGAATATGCAGCTCAACAACCTCAAACCCCGCCTCCTGCACTAGCTTTTCTATCGGGCGCTCGGAAATAAATACAGCCCGCCTGCCGGGTTTTAGGACTCGATAGACTTCTATCAGGGATTTCCCAAGCATGTATTCAAGAGATTGCGCCTTTATCGCGGCAGACCTCCCATAAGGAGGATCGGTAACCACCGCATCAACGCAATCATCCCGAAGGGCTAATCCACATGCATCCTCAAACATCAGAGAATGATCAACATTGTAATGTTCAAGATTCATTTTAGCACCCAGCAGGATCTTTCTTTGCATATCCCCGCCTATGGCCTTTATGCCTATGAGACCGGCTTCGACAAGGATCCCTCCAGTTCCGCAAAAAGGATCAAACAAATTAGTTTCAGGTTTTGAAATGTTAACAAGAGCAAGCGCGACCCTAGGCATGAGAACCCCTGGATAGAAAAATGGTTTATGATGCGGTTTTCGCGCTTCAAAGGCGCTCCTATCGATAGAGCCGCACATGATCCCGAAAATGCACTTATCCTCGGTCAGGATAACCCGAAATTGAACATCAGGATCCTTAAGATCTGCATGTTCTCCCCTTTTGAAAAATATCCCCCCGATCTTTCTCTCCATTGATTCGGTATTGAGGGGAGAATAATCCCGCACCCGTTTGACCCTGATACTGTATGTTCCATCAAGATCCGGCATATTATTTGAAACAACATCAAGAACGTCCTGTTCGCTGCTGCCCCCGATACCAAGGATTTTGATAATATGATGGGTCATGGCAAGCCTTTTTGTAAGGCTTTTTAGGATATTTTCTATACCATTTCCAATATTTTTTTCAATATCATTTTCAATATCGATGACAAGGCACCCATCAAGTGAAA
Organism: Candidatus Methanoperedens sp.; assembly: GCA_026552975.1. Taxonomy (GTDB): domain Archaea; phylum Halobacteriota; class Methanosarcinia; order Methanosarcinales; family Methanoperedenaceae; genus Methanoperedens. The sequence continues at coordinate 14,865 of JAPMTR010000037.1, read as the reverse complement.
GACGGATCGTATATCGTGCACCCAGTATCTCAAGGCATGCGCATACCTCGGAAACCGGGATCGTCTTGTGCTCCCCTGAAAGTTCAAATGCATATAACATATTTAGTTCATCTTCTTCATTCCATCATCTTCATCCCTTCTTTAAACTCCCTGAGCAATTGGGACATCACCGCATGTCTAAAGAACATCTCATCAAGCGTTTCTGATATACGTCTTTTTGTATAGCTATCTTCTTTCCAGGTCATATTGTCATATTCCACGTTCTTAAAGATCAATCCATACGCGGGCGCGGGTTGAAGTCCTTCGCCAAACTCTGATGGAAGGAGCATTTTTTCAAACCATGATGTATCCCGTTCTCCCGTGCCCACCATTTTCAAAGCAGTTGCGATCTTACGTACCATGTGCCAGAAAAAATGGTCAGCCCTTATATCGATAACAGTAAACTCACCAGCTTCGTGTACATTGATCCTCTTTATAGTGGAGATAGTTCTGCGTTCAATATCATTCTTTGCGAAATTATAAAAATCATGTTTTCCCATGAGAAGATTCGAAGCCTCCTGCATGACTGAAAGGTCAAACTTTCCGAACATTATATACATATATTCCCGGTATTTTGCAAAACGCCTCGGGTCAAAACCAGGAGAGACTTCAGCTCTTGCCCAAACCCATATAGTAGTCTCTTGCAACCTGCTATTGATGGCGCTTGGTACAGCAATATTTGGTTTATCCGTGTTAAATGCTACAACCTGCGAAAGTGCATGAACTGCACGATCGGTTCTTCCTGCTGCTATATATTTTGCTTCATGCGGATCATTTATGATATTTAATTCACGAAGTGCTCTGAAAAGTTCACCTTCGATGGTTTTTGCATTGGCTTGCACCTGAAAACCATGATGATCCGTTCCAATATAAGCTAATTTTAGGGCGATTCGCATTTTGGGTTTAAATTAATGAAGTGATATTTAACGATTGTTTAACCCACTCCATGCCTGAAGGCGGGAGATTCCAGAGTTCGTAAATACACTACAATCAAATCAAGGGATAAAATTAAGGTGACCAAACGACAATCTCAACATCTATGGCTATAAAGAAAGCAGGATTTTCCACACGATCCATCCATTCAGGGGAAAAACAGGACGAAACAGGATCAATCACAACACCTATTTATCAGACAGCGCCTTTTGAATTCAAGAACGCGTCGCATGGAGCAGACCTGATGGGGGGGCGCGGGAAGGGATATGTTTATTCGCGGGGAGCAAACCCCACAACTGAAGTGCTTGAAGAAAAAATTGCAGACCTGGAAGACGCCCAAGCAGCTCTTGCGCAAACAACAGGGATGGCCGCAATATCAGCAGCGGTCTTCACATCCATCAAGGGGGGCGACCATGTGATCGCAGATGAAGTGATATATGGAAGCACATATGATCTATTTGTTGAACTCAAAAATTTTGGCGTTGACGTGACATTTGTGGATAGCTCGGATGCAAATAATGTGGAAAGTGCATTTCGTCCTAACACAAAACTTGTCTTTTTTGAAACCCCGGCAAATCCTACCTTGAAACTTACAGATATCAAAGCGGTCTGTGATATCGCCCATGAAAAAGATGCTACAGTAATGGTAGATAACACATTCATGACGCCATATTTCCAAAAACCGATAAAACTTGGCGCCGATGTGGTGGTTCACAGCGCAACAAAATATCTGAACGGGCATGGCGATACTCTTGGTGGGATGATCGTCGGGTCATCGGATTATATAAAATCGGCAAGACATACTGCAAAGAATATGGGCGGTTCAATTACTCCGTTCTCTTCATGGCTTATAATCAGGGGAATGAAAACGCTATCCATCCGCATGGACAGGCATACAGAAAATGCAATGTCCGTGGCAAAGTTCCTGCAGGGTCATGATAAGATTAACACTGTCATTTATCCGGGACTTCACGATCATCCGCAGTATGAACTCGGGAGAGAACAGATGAGCGGAGCCGGCGGCATGATCGCTTTTATGCTTGAAGACCCTAAAGACGTACCTGTGTTCCTCGATTCGTTGAAACTTTGCACACTTGCGGTCAGCCTTGGTGAGACCTGCACCTTGATCCAGCATCCCGCTACCATGACGCATGGCGTTGTCCCGCGGGACGACAGGTTAAGTTACGGGATCACAGATGAACTTGTCAGGCTTTCAGTTGGTCTTGAGGATGCCTGTGATATTATCGATGATATTGAGCAGGCGCTGGGCTTGATATAATGTATAATTCTTTTTTAATAATTTTATTTATTATTCCTCTTTACCAAAATAAACAACATAAATAATCCTGCAATGGCTGCGACAATTCCAAACCCTGGAGTTGTCTGTGTGTCTTCAAGTTTACCTGTTGTAACTGCTGATTTTGCATCATCATCAGTTTCTTCCCCGGTTTCAGTTCCCTCATGGTCTTCTCCTTCATCCGAAACTTCATTAGTTGTCCCGGGAGTTATTTGAGACGTTGCTGTTGTTGTTCCTGTTGAAACCGAAGTTGTTGTTGCTACGGCAGGGCAGTTATTTATTGTAGATCCGGAAGGCGCGCCAATAGAACACAAAGCTTCCGTGGGGTTTGATTTAAAAGCTGGTACAGTTGAGAACGAAGTACCATATGCTGTAAGTGGCGGTGGTCCTCCAGCAGGGTGGCATGTTGTGCATGTGCTTTTTATATTCATATATTATTTCTCCTACACTTATCTTGAGTATTGCAAACTTTAATGATGCTTATCGTAATAAATGAATCCATTCCATCATGATATCCTGAATACCTTGCCTTTCCATCGGCCATCCAGTTTGCCCAGTAATACCATGGAAGCACCGACCAGGACAATTCCCATAAGGGCAACATAGATCGTTGCAAAGCCACTATTTATTGGATAATAGAACGATAATAGAATTTCAACCATCAGTATGGGGATCACTGCCAGGGAGAACTGAAGCAATATCACTGGATCAAGAAGATAGCTTTTCGTGAACAATCCTGTCAGATAAGCAAGGACAGAACCAACAAATGCTGATACCGTGATCATCATGAAAATACCGATCAACAACAAGTCCATTTCTCCTTTGAGATATCCCACTAAAATAAGGTACGGTACCGCTACAATGCATGTAAAGAACAGGAAGAGTATCATTTTTGTACGGATAACATGCGGCATGGACAGAGGCAGGGAATTGTAACATTCTGAAATGTCAATGTTGGATAACCAGCTATACAGCAGGGTACACAGGAAACCAACCAGGGCCGCATAGAATAGCAGAGAAAAATCAAAGTCAAGGATCATGACAGATTCGATAAACCACGTCACTGCATATAGGAATAGAAGTGGCATAAGGAACGTCATCATAACCGGGAATATGATACCGCTGCGTGCAAGATCTATTGCATCTTTAGACAACATGGGACTGTATTTCGATGTAAGACATGAGGTAAAATACATTATTTTTGTGAAAATCTCTTTCGCTCTTCTTTCATACGGCGCAGGTACTTCTTTTATGAAAAATGAAGAGATCGCCACTAGCAGCAGTGATGTTATCAATATTCCAAATAAAAGGTACAATGAATGGGAATGGTAGAATACAAGCGCAGGGAATTGAGCCGCTGCTTCTTTCATATCAAACCCTGAAAACCAGAGATAGAGTCCCCCCACGGCAGCTATTGCTAATCCAGCAGCTTCCAGGCGCGCAAGTAATGCGAACAGTAGTACGCTGGAACTGATTCCAAGTAAAAATGACAGGGCAAGGGAAACAAAGAGGAAAGAAAGGGATGAAAAAGACATAGGCACGAATAAAGATGCCAGCGCGAGTCCAAGTATCATCGGAAGGATGGTGAAGAAGAGATAATAAATAGTATCCTTGATGTAAAACAGGAAAAACAGCCTGGTGAAACTTATGGGAAGGGTGTAACCGCTTCCAATGAGGAGACTCACACTTCCAAAGCGCCGCTCAAGGATACGATCTGCGAACATGGCAAAACCTCCTACACCGAGTCCGTAGAACAGGAGTACCCAGTGCGCCACGAGCAGCATATCATCTATTGAAATAACACGCTGCATCATGGGAAGGGTTACTCCCATTATAAAGGTGAAGAGGATAAAAGCCAGGGACGAAAAGAGAAAATAGGAACGGTTAAAAAAGGAGGCCTGAAGCCTGAACTCTTCCTTGAACATCAATTTCAGGATATTTATGTTAAGCACAGTCTCCTCCTAGGCAAAAACAAGTCGTACGAAGATCTGTTCCAGGTCTTCATCTTTTGTTTTTCGCAGTTCTTCAAGGCTTCCCACAGCCACCAATCTGCCTTTATTGATGATGCCAACTCTGGTGCAAAGTTTTTCAGCAAGTTCAAGAATATGAGTGCTGAGGAACACTGTTCCCCCACCTTTTACAAAGTCGATCAACAGGGCTTTGAATTTCCTCTGGATGAGGGGGTCAAGATCAAGGAATGGCTCATCCATGAAAAGCAGCCTGGGTTCATGGATCAGCGCCGCAGATAGGGTAACTTTCTTCTTCTGCCCTTTGGAGAGGCTCATGCACATCGTTTCTCGCTTTTCTTCAAGCCCGAAAAATTCTATCCATTTTTCCACATTCCCGTTTTCTGGAAGTCCTCTGACAGAAGACACAAAATGCAGGTATTCTTCCACTGTTAAAAATGATGGAGGATATTCAATTTCAGGAACTATGCCTATTGCTGCTTTTACTGAAATTGGGTCGGCTACAACATCTATACCCAATACTTTTGCAGTTCCTGAAGTTGGGGGCATCTGGCCGCTTAGCATTTGCAGGGTGGTTGTTTTCCCAGCACCGTTAGGGCCGATGAAGCCGAAAAGCTCACCAGGTTTAATGGTTAGCGAGATATCTTCTATTGCAGTCAGTTCGCCGAATCGTTTCGTGAGAGAATGAGTTTCTATTGGGGTCAAAGGGATCGCCTGTTCTTATTAATTATATTATGATGATAATTATCATTCTTAGTTAAATAATTATGTTTACATCTCCCTTCTTTCCATTATCTCAGATAGATGTTAAGATCAAAACCAAGGAAACAAACACAATGAATCCTTTAGAAAACAATTATCGTGAAATTATTCGGGAAGACCTTAGATTGTTATTCCATAATTCCTTGAAACCTCTGAAACAACATTATCCAGATTCGAAGTCATTCTAATTATTAATGTATTATTCTGCATCGTGATATCGTATGATCTGAATCCGCGACCTGAACTTGAGTTCTTAAGGTTATCATAGGTTTGCCGGGGAACAACCGCTTTGTCTTTAATGCTGAATGCTATTTCCCCGATGACATCATTTCCAGAACTTATGAGGCCAATGTAGCTTGCATTTGCAAAAGAAGGTGCTTCTAATTCAATTTTTGCATATCCCGCACTTTCGTCATCAACTTCTTCAAGAATGGATTCATATGTATTATATGCAGTTGCATTGCCCTGCTCTTTCATTAATGCCATAACACTGCCTGTTCTGTCTTTAGTGCTGTATATGAAAGGCCTTGTATAAAGTATGTTATCTACGTCAGCCCCTGCTTTTGATTGAACTCCTGAAACTGATCTTCCAAGATCATGCAGTTCAATCCATGAATTTTCTGAATATTCAGAGTTCAGCATACCTATTATTTGCGTCCCATAAAAATCAGTTTCTGGTAACGTGCTTTCCTCTAAACCCGTAGCCTGTTTCAGGTTGGTAAAATAAGCCCATGAGATGCCTGGAGGAATTAACTTTAAACCATCGCTTAATGACTTGAAATTATCCGGGAGAGATAGAGATGATACGTCTATCTTTGACACCGTTTCTGTGGGGCCAGGGATGGAAGATACAGCAGTCTTTTCCTGGGTTGAACCTATGCATCCAAGGGTAACGATTAATAATGTCAATGCCCCTATCAAAATTATAATCCTGTTCATATTCATAAATTAAATTCTCTTCTTTTTCAAATGAATTAAACATTTCGATAGTTATTTCATGAAACCAATATATACTTAATAATTATGTATCCTAATTTGAAATTACTGTTTTTCTTAATATTTGTTATCATCTTTATACTATTTGTTTTAATATCTCCAGAAAAAATAAGAGAAAATGCTGTTTGGACTAATAGTACTGTTTGCTTTGGGAGTTCATGTATCGATGTCGAACTTGCAACAACACCTGGAGAAATGACAATAGGACTGATGAACCGTACAAGTCTTCCTGAAAACAGGGGAATGCTCTTCATTTTTGATGAAGAGAGCTCTCATAAATTCTGGATGAAAAATACCCTGATACCCCTTGATATAATATGGCTGGATAATAACGAAAAAATAATCTTCATTGAAAGAAACACGCAGCCCTGTTATATACCTGTATGTTCAACTTTTGGGCCTGAATCCGGTTCAAAGTATGCCCTTGAGGTAAATGGGGGATTTGCAGAAAAGAATAAAATAGAAGTAGGAGATATAGCCAGAATTTATATCAAATAAAAGAAAAAAGGAAGGAATATTACCTTCTCTTTCCTCCGCCGCCTCTTTTATCTCTTGAATCCTTACCGCGATCTCTGCCACCGCGACCTCCGCCAGTTCCGCCCCTGCCGCCGCCAAAGCCTCCACCGCCTCCTCCACCATAGCCGCCGCCTCCGCCGCCGCTGCCGTACATACTGCCGTAGCCGCTTCCGCCACCGCGACCTCCGCCGCCGCTACTGCTTCCCCCCCCATAGCCTCCTGTGCGTCTTGGGCGTTCAGGCTGATCGACATGCTTATCCGACATATTGGGTTCAGTAACAACATCAGTTATCGCTTCTTCTGCAAGGAGCATTTTGCCGTATTTTCCAATGTTCAATCTCATGGAATTTCTTACAACTGAAATATATCCATTCTGGATAGAAATAGTATCATCAACCGCGATCTTGCCGATCTGGTCGTCCCATAACGATAATAAGATGCTTCCGGTCGCATCTGCCACTTTTACTTCACAGACGCGTTTATCGCCGAACTGTGATTTTATGTCCTTTACCTCTCCGATCTCAATTACCTTAAGAGTGGCATTGACATTTTTTGAAGTCTCAGTCATGTCCTTTACATTAAAATTTGTAGACGTAGTTTCCATTTTAATACCTTGTTTATAGTTTAACTCCTGCATCACTTTTCCACAGATGTCATTCACCTGAATCTTAGTTAGAAGAAGTAAATATCAGATAGTCTATTTAGATAATATAGTTTCTGGATTAATATTAAATTCCTGGAAGACTATTTATGAAAGTATAAAATGTTTAAATCAAAACTCAAACTCCATACCATCATAACCAAGTGGCCATTCTTTTATCGATTCATCATGCGGAGGGAAATTGTGGCTCAGATGCGTAAGTACGACTTTTTTCGCGTTCAATTTACAGGCAAGTTCCACTGCTTCTTTTGAATTCATATGCTTGGCTATGGTCCCTCTTGGGGGTATTATGGCATCTGCAATGAGAAGATCCGGTTCAAACATTAATGATATGCTTTTTTCAGGGATCCTCATTGATGTATCCCCGGTGATCACTACCTTATTTTTACCGTCCATTATCACAATGCCAGCAGATTCTTCAAGCGGTGGATGGGTTACAAGAAATAATGTGATATTGAGTCCGATCAATTCAAAAGGCTCATAGATCTTCACATCATGTCTTACAGGATTCATAAAATAAAGATAGTTCAGAATATAATCAAGCGTATCCTTAAGACCATATACATTTACCCCATTCTGGATCCTGTGAAAATCCCCGAATCCTGCGTAATGGTCGTAATGCGAATGCGTCCAGATCACACCATCAATATGGCTGATCTTTTTTTTCAAAAGCTGCCAGCGAAGATCGGGACTGGTATCTATAAGAAGTCTTTTTCCCCCGGATTCAACAAGGACTGAGAACCGAAGTCTCCTGCTTTTTCCACCTGCAAGTGCGTCAAGACATGCCGGGCAGGAGCATCCGATCTTAGGTGTTCCTACCGCGTCGCCAGTTCCAAGGAGTGTTATCTTCATGGTTCTTCATGGTTTTTCATCAAGGGTCTTAAGATTTGTCCTTTTATTGAACTCTGTTACCCCCCGTAATAGATCCTGCTGGGTCAGTGCTGTTCTTTCGGTAATAAGACCATTCAGGACAGCTTCACGTATGATAAGTCGAAGATCTGAACCTGAATACCCTTCGGTCATTCCAGCAATACTTGCTGTATCAAATGTACCTTCAATATCCCTTAGGACAATATCAAGTATCTTTTTCCTCATAATCGTATCAGGAAGGTTAAATTCTACGATCTCATCAAAGCGCCTCCAGGCAGCATGATCCAGGATCGTGGGGTGGTTGGTTGCACCGATCAGAAGGACCCCGTGTTCTACAAGGCTGATCTCATCAATTGCTTTAAGGAGAGTATTTACAGCCCTCTTAAGAGCGGCATGTTCATCCGTAGCTCTTGCTTTTGCTACGAAATCAAACTCATCTATGAAAAGTATGCACGGGTTCAATCGTCTTGCAAGTTCGAATACCCTGTCGATGTTCTTGGCAGTTTCACCAAGGTACTGATCTGCGATCTGTGAGAGCTTTACCTCAACGATCGGGATCTTAAGCTGCCCTGAGATAGCCCGGGCAACGGATGTTTTTCCTGTTCCTGGCGGTCCAACGAACAATAATTTCCCGATCTCACGAAGACCGATGCGCTTGAGGTAATCCCTGTACTGTATCGCCTTTGTCATTTTTTCTATCTCATCTTCCTGGGCTTTGGTAAGAACAAGATCCTTGATATTCTGTTTAATATCTTCAGGCGCCACTATATGGGCAAGTTTAAGCATCTCTTCTGATCCCTTTTCAGCTTCAAGGCTCTTTATGAGAGACATGATCCATTCCCTGCCGCTTTCTTTTGGTGATATCCCGGCCTTTGCCTTACCATAACTCACAGGAAGAGATTTTTCATTCTCGAAAAATGAAGCAAGCACAGGATTCTTATTAACATTCTCAACCGCTTCAGGGTGCTTTGTTATCCATTTTACGGCCATATCAACAACATTGAGTTTTATCTGTGAGCCAAAATCCTCGAATTCAAGGAATGGCAGCATTTTTGTACTGTTCTTGACATTTTCAAGACCATAAATGGTTTTAACATCGCCTTCTGTTACATACACAGGGCGTTTTACGGTATTTTCCTTTTCATTCCAGTAATGTTTCCTGATCTTTTCCGGAAGGTCATCCACATTAAGCTTATCTGACTGATTATACAGATGTGCTGTCAATACCAGTTCCGTTATTAAGAATTTATCATCTGTCATATTTAAACTTCATTATTACGTCATGAAATATGATATAGTTAACTCAAATGGGTGAAAGTATAAACCATTTTTCGACATCATCTTTCAGTAAAGAATAAATACCTTAATAGAATTAATTGAATCATTCATCATGATTGTTAATGAATAAGCATTATATAAATTAATACGTATAACAAGAAACTACTATTTTGGAGAATGAAATGAAAGAAATACGAATACATGGTCGCGGTGGACAGGGTTCCGTGACTGCCGCTGAACTCCTGGCAGTTGCCGCATTTGAAGATGGGAAGTATAGCCAGGCTTTTCCGGCGTTTGGTGTTGAAAGAAGGGGTGCTCCAGTAATGGCATTCATGCGCCTTGACAGTAAACCTATTCGCCTGCGAAGCCAGATATATGAACCAGACTATGTTATAGTCCAGGACGCAACACTCGTAGATGTAGTCAATGTCGCAGCCGGGGCCAAACCTGATGGCTTCATTATTATAAACACTGAAAAAAAACCTGATTCATTTAATTTAAATACAAAATCCAGTATCAAAACAATTGATGCCACCAAACTTGCAATGGATATCATCGGGAAACCTATTGTGAATACTGTTTTAGCAGGGGCTTTTGCTGGAGTTTCCGGTCTTATTAATCCTGACTCGATCAAGAATGCTGTCATGGAACGATTTCCTGGAAAGGTCGGAGAGAAAAATGCACAGGCCATACAGACCGCATTCGAATTGATGGAGGCCCAGAGATGAAATTGATCATCAAGACCGTGGCCAAGCCAGGAAGCACGAACGTGAACAAGACCGGAGCATGGCGCTCATTCATGCCTGTTTTTGACCATAAGTTATGCAGCAAGTGCGGTATATGCGACGTTTATTGTCCAGAGGGGATCGTATCTAGATTGGATAATGGTTATTATGAACCGGATTATGAATACTGTAAAGGGTGCGGCATTTGTGCAAATGAATGCCCAAAGAAAGCAATAGTTATGGTGCTGGAGGGAAAATGAGAAAAAGTATGTTCGTCGTAGAAGGGTCATATGCAGTGGCTCATGCAGTCAAGGTATGCAAGCCAAATGTGATATCAGCTTATCCTATAACTCCCCAGACGCATATAGTAGAAGATCTGGCACAGTTCCATGCGGATGGCGAAATGAACTGCGAGTATATTAATGTCGAATCAGAGTTCTCAGCCATCTCAGCTTTGATAGGAGCAAGCGCAGCCGGGGCAAGGACTTATTCCTCAACCACATCCCAGGGCCTCGCACTTATGCATGAAGCATTGTTCAATGCCTCAGGCATGCGATTACCAATTGTTATGACAGTTGTGAACCGCGCTCTTTCAGCCCCGATCAATATCTGGAATGATCAGCAGGATTCTATTTCACAGAGAGACACTGGCTGGATACAGCTTTATGCCGAAGATGTCCAGGAATCAGCGGATATGACCCCGCAGCTTTATAAGCTCGCGGAGGACGAAGATGTATTGCTTCCTGCGATGGCATGCATGGATGGTTTCATCCTTTCTCATGTTTATGAACCCGTGATCTTACTTGAGAAGGACATTACGGACGAATTCCTTCCATCATATGATCCAGAGTTCGTGCTTGACACAAAGAATCCGATGTCTTTCGGGGCATTTGCTGATCCCAGCACATACACTGAATTCAGGTACAAACAGGAAAAGGCCATGGGCGTTGCCCTGGAGAAAATAGAACAGATCGCGAATGAATTCAAGGATATATATGGTAGATATTATGGCGGTCTTATCGATGGTTATGTGCTCGATGATGCAGAGATCGTAATAATGGCGATGGGTTCAGTCATAGGGACTATAAAAGACACTATTGATGAACTTCGAACCGAAGGTGAAAGTGTTGGACTTCTTAAAGTCAGGTCTTTTAGGCCATTTCCGAAAGATGCCATAAGAAAAGCACTGAAGAATGCAAAGGTAGTCATAACTCTTGATAAGAATATTTCTGTTGGAAAGAACGAAGGAGCATTATGTACCGAAGTCAAAGCATGTCTATATAACACCGACAATCGCGTTCCTGTGATCGGTTTCATGCTGGGGCACGGAGGACGGGATATTCCCATGCATATGATCAAGAAAATAGTCAATAAGGCAAAACTTGTAGAAAAAGGAATATTTATTGAAAGTGAATTTGCTGACCTGAGGGAGGATCTGGCATGAGCCTCTTAAAACCCGGACACAGGGGCTGCGCAGGTTGTGGCGATGCCCTTGCCGGAAAATTCGTACTTGATGCCCTTGGCGAGGATGTCATTGTTATCAGTCCCACTGGATGTCTTGAGGTATTTACCACGCCTTATCCGGAATCCGCATGGGGTGTACCATGGATCCATTCACTTTTTGAGAATGCGGCAGCTGTGGCTTCTGGAGTTGAAGCTGCTCTTAAATCGCTTGGTAAGAAAGATAAAACGAAGATCGTGGCAATAGGCGGAGATGGAGCCACTCTTGATATCGGTTTGCAGGCAATATCAGGCGCGTTTGAACGTGGTCATGATTTTACGTATATTTGCGTGGATAATGAAGCGTATATGAATACAGGAATCCAGAGAAGCAGCGCCACTCCTCTATATGCGAACACAACCACAAGTCCCCCCGGCAAAATGTCTTCAGGGAATCCCCTGTATAAAAAGAACATGCCGGCCATTATAGCAGCGCATGGATCACCTTATGTGGCCACAGCGTCAATAGGTTATGCACCTGATCTGAAGAAAAAAGTCAAAAAGGCAGCCGAGATAAAAGGTCCAACGTATGTTCATGTTCATGCACCATGCGCCACAGGCTGGAAGATCGATAGCTCAAAGACCATTGAAGTGGGAAGATTAGCCGTAGAAACTGCATTGTGGCCATTATATGAGATGGAAAACGGTGAAATCACATCTGTCAGGAAGATCAAGAACAGGAAGCCTGTTGAAGAATACCTGAAACTACAGGGACGCTTTAAGCATCTGTTCACCATGAAAGGCGAAAATCCCCATATCAAAAAGATCCAGGAGATAGCAGACCGGAATGCGAAGCAATTCGGGCTTGAATAGCAGTAAAACCGCAGATAAACGCAAATTTAAGACTTATTACCTATGAAAATCGCAAAAGCATTTGCACCCGCCCATATTTCCGGGATTTTTATAATAGACATACGAAAAGATTCTGCACTTTCCGGTTCCACAGGATGCGGAATATGTCTTGAAAACGGCGCGGTAACAACGGTTCAACCTTCTGATGAAACAATTATCAGGATCAATGGCAAGATTTGCGAAGGAGCAACTACACTTTCCGCAGTTAAAAGCCTGACATCAAAACCCGTGTCAATAGACACAACTCTTGACATACCTGTAGGTTGCGGGTTCGCAGCAAGCGGCGCCGGAGCATTAAGTGCAGTGCTTGCCCTGAATGAAGCGCTATCATTGGATCTGAGTTTAAAAGATCTTGCAAGAGCAGCCCATTGTGCTGAAGTTACTAATCGTACAGGACTCGGGGATGTCACGGGAATGACTTTCGGGGGCATCGTTATCAGGAAAAAAGCCGGTGCCCCATTTATTGGAGTCATTGATAAGATCCCCTGCAGTGATACAAAAATATCATGGGTAAGCTTCAGTGAGATATCTACTAAATCAGTTTTGACAGACGAATTGAAGAAGAAAAGCATAAACAGGGCAGGAAATACAAAACTCAAGGAACTCCTGAAAAAACCTACACTTGAAAATCTTTTTCACCAGTCCAGGGGATTTGCTACTGATATCGGTCTTATGAGCTCAAAAGTGAAGGATGCCATCGAAGCAGTTGAGGCAAAAGGCGGTCTTGCAAGCCAGGCAATGCTTGGAGATACGGTTTTTGCTATTAACGATAACGGCGCATTGTCCGAATTCGGGGAAGTCCATGAAAGCAGGATAAATCTTGCCGGGGCGCATCTTCTATGATCCCAAAGAGCCATCCCAGATATGTATCTCTCATGACCCGTGAGTTGATCGTTGAAGGGGTCAGGAAAGGAATTACAAGCACGCAGGGTTTGATCGCGCAGGGGCGCGGCGAGGCATTTGATTACCTGATCGGTGAAAAAAGCACACAGAGTGCACTGGCAGCCGAAAAGGTGGCAGCTGCACAGTTACTTCTGGCAAAGAGACCTGTAATTTCTGTCAATGGGAATGTTGCTGCTCTTGTTCCTGCAGAACTCATTAAATTAGGTGAGATCGTGAACGCACCTCTTGAAGTGAATTTATTTCACAGGACGCAGGAGAGAGTTGATAAGATCATTAAACATCTGCTTTCACTCGGAGCACAAAACCTGTGTACAGGATCAGATGCTTTGATACCCGGAATAGATCATGAACGGTCAAAAGTTGATAGTAAAGGTATATTTTACTCGGATGTCGTGCTTGTCCCTCTTGAGGATGGGGACAGGTGTAAAGCGCTTGTGGGTATGAATAAGACGGTGATCGCAATAGACCTGAATCCACTTTCAAGAACAGCTCAGTGCGCGAATGTGACGATCGTGGATAATATTATCCGCGCTGTGCCTAACATTTCTAAATTTGCCGGGGAATTAAAGGGATTAAGCAAAGAAGAGCTAAAAGAGATCATCAGGGAACATGATAATAAAGAGACGCTTTCATTTGCATTAAATGAAATGAAAAAAACTCTGGATTTGCTGTAACCTGACACTAACTCAGAGACATCAACCACTGGCTATTGCCGTTGTCCGTCACCGTTACCCTCGTGTCAGGTAATATCGCGTGTACCGCGTTGGGGTTGTCTGTACGGTCATAGATTTGGCGTTGCCGTTCTCCCGCAAGGACCTATCAACACGATTGTCCAGATTTCGTAGGTCTGGATGGAGTTATATCCATTCTTAAGTATATAGGGTTAATTGTCATCGGCTGTATTTACCTTTGCGCCAAATGGCTATCCATTTAAGAATATATATAGAATACAGCATTTGGGATGCAGCCATGACAATAAACCCATAACAAAAAACCGAATTCAGAACTATCTGGATCAAAACCGCAGAACAGCAGCTTTTCCATGAACTTGAAACAGAATACGGATTTTTAATAGCCACCTTGCCGTTCACTCGTACAATTGATGCAGGAATTCATCGAAGAGAATTACGGAAACCTGCGAGGAGACAATCAGATCATCTATCATGCTGTAAGCAAAGATGAGCCTCCGGGAAAGCAATTGGATAAAATTAAAACCATCTCAGTAAAGCTCACAATATCCCATCCTGAAGATGCAGAAATCCTTGAGAAAAAAGGCATACATGCACTAAGTAATTACCGAAAAATAACTAATCTTAATTAGTCACTTTTTGGTAAAATAGTATAATTCCATTTTAGATGTAAATCATAAGATTCCATATGCAATTTTGCCAGATCTTCATCTATAAATTTAACTCCTTTCAGATATTCATTCCCATTTAAACGTGCTGCTACAGTCAGACCTTTTTTTCTATGGCGTCATTATAGCATCTGTCTGAAAATTTGAAAGCCACCCATCAACATCCCTATCCAAAACATCCTCAAAAGCATCATCAACCAATCTAATAA
>JAPMTR010000036.1 GCA_026552975.1 Candidatus Methanoperedens sp. | reverse complement strand
TTCTATGGGAATTAATGATATATATGGGAACAGGTATAATTTTAAATTTCTTCAGTTTAATCCGTTATGAAAATTGAAATGTCCGAAAGTCATGTAATATGTAATTCCATAAAGGCTTACGACCCCTATCCCAAAAAGGATCAGTGTTGTAATGATTATCAAATAGTAGTCATAATTCTTAGCTTTCATGGCTGCACCACTGAATGTATACCCGGAACAATATATGTGAGTAAATAAGTAAATATTAACGACCCAAAACATATTATTCCAAGAAATGCCGTCGTTTTCCACATTTTGTCTCTATTCACATATATGCGGGAATGGAGGTATGCGCTGTAAAGAACCCACATCATTATTGAGCCGCTGATCTTGGGGTCCCACCACCATGCGCTGTCCTTCCATGCAATGATCGCCCATGGGTATCCGATAAGCATTCCTGTAGTTAGAAGGAGGTACCCGATCTTTGAATACCTGTAGGCGATTTGATCATAGAGCCTGTCATTCTTAAGAAGCATAAAAACACATGCTGCAAAAGTAATTATCAGCGATGCGTATGCTATAAAGAGCATGGGTGGATGTGTCCACATGTATGTCGAATTATAATAATATGTTATGCGGCCATATAATGTTCCAGCCATCTGGAAAATCGCCGTATCGTTCGAAGACAAAGCGGCAAACCAGCGGGATATTTCACCATGCACTATGGGAAGCGGGTCATTGAATGGATTTGACCAGAAATATACTATTACAGAAAAGATTGATAGAATTATGCCAAGAAAAGCTATTATATCTTTTCTTTGCTTAACGGTCAAAGCAAATATGGATGAAAACATCGCCCAGAAATATAATTTCTCGTTCTCGATCCATAAGGGGATCGCAAAACGGCTGCTTTTAACAGAGATCATTTCCCGCATTGCTGCAGGATACTCGATCAAAACAGAATTATATATTTGAAGATGGAACCATGTCAGGATCAGAAATCCCACTATGTAAAGACCAGTTGAAACATATAGACATTTTATTAAATAATCAAAATACTTATCGTCTTTCTTTATAAAATAAATTATCGAAAAAATACCCACAAATAAGGATAGAATAAATATATAAGCGATAAAAGGCTGGCCTATCGATCCAAGAGTTTCCCTTGCAGCGAGATATTCTGTGTAGCCCATTAATTTCCTATTTCATTATATCCATGTTCTATAGTTCGATCTCCAGGACAGGTTTGCCATCCTCTGTGTGGGGGGCAAGCCATTCGATAATGGTCAAAAGGTCATCTTCGGTATCCGCCGAAATTTCAACTTCGATCGAGCCAAGGCTTTCCTTTCCTGCCGGAAAATTCAATTTTCCGATAAATGCGACCTGTTTGTTCATCCTGAATCTTGTTGTATTCCCTTCCATACCATTGATGAATAAATGACGCGCTGTATCAAGTACCCTTTCTTCCCTCAGGCGCAGATGGAGCCGTCTTAAGCTTTCCAGTCCCCCTTTACCACAAAGGCGGGGGATTTCAATATCCTGAAGCTCAAGTGATACCTGGAAAAAATTCAATATTGCTTTTTTTACTTTTTCCTCCACTTCTGTTGGATTGACATTTGCAAAAACCTTGACCTTCGCGTTCATATATTTCCCAGCAATTGTTCCATTTTTTCCTTGAATTTCTCAATTGTCCCTGTGTTATCGCTATTGATGTCGGCTTTTTCGATCGCCCTGTCAAGTCCCCAGCCCTTTTCCCTCTCATCACGTCTTTTTAATTCTTCCATGCTTTTCATATCGTCTGAACGGGCGCGCTTTTTTACTCTTTCGAACCTGAGATCAAATGGAGTGTTGATCGCTATGAGTTTAAAGTCAGTTCCGAATTCTTTTTTATAATATTCTATTTCATTGATATTTCTTATTCCATCTACAACTACGACTTTTGATCTTATGGCGCGGATCTTTGGAACGCATCTTTTTGCTATCACATCCATTCCCTCCTCCTGCCTGAGCGCAGTTCCTGTTCCGCCGATATTTTCATCCGTGGGTTGTAATCCTCTTTTTGCGGTTTCTTCCCTGACAACATCCCCCATATTGACAACAGGAATACCCAGTTTTTTTGCTATAAATGCTGCTTCTGATTTTCCGGATGCGGGCATTCCAACAAATGCAATAAGCTTCATGAAAACGATTAATTTAGCTGCATGATAATAAATCTATGCACCTAAAATATATATCCTTTGAGCCATCAGTATAGCATATATGGATAATGCGTTAGCAAAGACCCCGGTTGTAGGTGGGGCAATAAATAAAGATGCACAGACCGAAATAGCGGAACTGCAAGATACACTTAGTATGCTTAAGAACCAGATCAGGGACATGCATTCCAAGCTTCTTGAAGCCGCTATCCTGAATAATAAATATGTCCAGTCCATCCAGGAATTGCAGACGCAGATGGAACAATTAAAAAGACCACCGCTTTTTATTTGCAGCATCGTTGAGATCATGGGAAACATGGCATTATTAAGACAGCATGGCAGCAACCAGGAAATTGTCACAGTTATCCCCCCTGAGAACATGGCGCAGGCCGAAGAAGGCGCCCGCGTTGCAGTTACAGGGAATCTTGCAATAGTCCAGGTATTATCAAAATCAGTGGATGTAAGAGCCCGTATAATGGAACTTATCGAAAGCCCGGATATTGATTATGATATGATCGGAGGCTTGAAAAAACAGATCGATGAAGTCATTGAGACCCTGGAGCTTCCTCTGACAAGCCCGGAGCTTTTCATCGAAGTCGGGGTTGAGCCTCCACATGGCATTTTGCTTTATGGTCCGCCAGGGAACGGCAAAACGCTTATTGCAAAAGCGGTAGCTCACAGGGCAAAGGCGACATTTATCCGTATGAGCGGCAGCGAACTTGTTCAGAAATATATAGGGGAAGGGGCAAGGCTGGTAAGAGATGTTTTCCAGATCGCCCGTGAGAAAGCGCCCAGTATTGTTTTTATTGATGAAATAGATTCAGTTGGAAGCAGAAGAACGTATGATGGAACTACAGGTTCATCAGAAGTTAACAGGACAATGGTTCAATTGCTTGCAGAACTTGATGGTTTTGACGCCCGTGGGGATGTGAAGATAGTTGCTGCCACAAACCGCATAGATCTTCTTGACCCTGCGCTATTACGGCCGGGCAGGTTTGACCGGATAATTGAAGTTCCATCGCCTGATGCACAGGGAAGGATGGAAATATTCAAGATCCATACAAGGAACATGAAACTTGAGGATGTGGACCTGGAAGAGCTTGTAGTACTGGCAGATGGCTTAAGTGGAGCTGAATTAAAAGCCGTCGTTACCGAAGCCGGGATGTTCGTGATCCGGCGAAAAGGAAAAGCTGTTAAGATGCAGGATTTCAAGGATGCCTATAATAAATTGATCATAAAAGAGCCAAGAGAAGAAGTCGCAGGAATGTTCGTTTAATCCTGCGAATTAGTATTTTTCTTATCTTCCATCAAATTTTTCATATTGTTCTATAGGTCTGGACCCTTTCAAGAAGCATTCCTTCCACTATAATAGGGTAATCCTTTTCTGCACTTTTTAAGGCGTTTGTCATTTTCCAGCTCTTGTCCGCAAAGATCGTGATCAAAGGCTCACCCTTTTTGACCGTTTCACCCTTTTTCCTGTGTATCCATACGCCTGCTCCTTTATCTGTCGGAGCACCAGCGATGCGTGCTATTTCCACGATGCGCTTGTTATCGAATTCAATGACATAACCATCTGCAGGAGATAACAATTTTCCACTGTGTTCACCGGGTTTTATATCAGTATATGAAACATTTGGATTTCCGCCCTGAGCTTCTATGATCTCTTTAAGTTTGATGAATGCTTTTCCAGAACGCAGGGTATCCATAGCGATATCCTTCCCGCGTCCCCGGGTAGCAACACCCCCCATCTCCAGAAGGATGCCGGCAAGAGCAGTGCTTTTTTCAATGAGACTATTTGGTCCCTCCATGGTTTCAAGCACTTTTAGCGCTTCTCTTACTTCTATTGCAGGTCCTATCGTCCTTCCCACAGGTGAAGCGCCGTATGTCATAGCGCATTCTACTTTCATCCCCAGGCGTTCTCCAAGTTCTATGAGCTCCCTTGAAAGTTTTTTACCTTCTTCGATATTGGGGACTTTTGTTCCTATTCCCACAGGAATGTCAATAACGACACAATCAGCCCCGACTGCACCTTTTTTTGCCATAATTGATGCAAGGAGCTGGCAGCGCGGGTCTATCGAAAGAGGATATTCCACACGTATCAATTTATCATCAGCAGGAGCAATGTTTGTAGCTCCCCCCCATGCAATTACCCCGCCGACTTTCTCTGTGATGGATTTTATTTCATCAGCAGAAAACTCGACCGGGGCAAGAATTTCCATAAGATCAGCTGTTCCTGCTGCACCTGTGATAGCCCGTGAACTGGTCTTGGGTATAAGTAGTCCATTTGCCGCAACGATTGGTACCACGAGAAGTGAGATCTTATTCCCGGGAACTCCTCCAATGCTGTGCTTGTCCATAATGGGGTGAGTATCGAATTCAATTTTCTCACCGCTATCGATCATAGCGCGCGTTAACCATTCGATCTCATCAGAAGTCATCCCGTAGATGTAGGAGCATGTTACGAATGCTGACATCTCGACATCAGTAAGATTTTCCCTGACTATATCCTGGACTATCTGGCGGATCTCTTCCTGGGTAAGTTTCTGGTGATCCATCATTTTCTTGATAAAACCAATGGAATTCGGTTTTGATGTCGGGACAAGCTCGATCGTCACCGGGCAAAGGTCTCCAAGTTTTTCACAACATTCCTGGTATATACCCACTGTGCCTATCGGGATCATATCACCAGTTTCAACGATCGCTGTAAGGAACAGGTGATCTTTCAGGAGGACCCTGTCTCCGCCGCGTACTCCCAGTTCTGTAGCATCCTGCTGATTTAATACGACTTTATATTTTCCAGCTTTGATCTTAAGTGCCTGTACTTTCAATTCCATTTATTTTACCCTCGTGTTATTTAATTTGTGTTGACCATATTTAGCACTATCGCTGGTTTTTTATGGGGATAATTTCATGATCAAATTTCATCTAGAATTTGGACGTTTATCAGGGTTTATAATTGTAAATAAAAATTTATGGGACGTTTAATGACAATTTTGAATTGATCCGTACTATATAATACTATTTATACAGTAAGAATGCTTATATTTATAAAGATCAATCTTGAAATAAATACAAAAGTAAAATTATTGAAGGTGAAAAGAGAATGATTATTAAAGGAATTTTAAAGGTAGGAATGATAATGGCTGTCATTGGCTTTGCCCTTAACATCACAGGAATTGCCAGCGCCCTGGATGCCACCGATAACATCGTGGAAGATATTGAAGAATATAATGGTTCTATAGGTCCGGATAATGCCCTCTATGGATTAAAACTGGCATTTGAGAATATCGATGAAAGTTTTACATGGAATGGATCGAAAAAACTTGAAAAAATGGTCTCTCATTCCAGACTTAGAATTTCAGAAGCAAAAACTGAATTGAAAAAGAATAACAATGAAGCTGCTGAAAAAGCATTTGAGCATTACAAAGAAAAGATAAAAGAGACTGAAGATTCAATTTCTGAAATTTCAGGAGAAGATCTGGATATGTTTAACTCCCAGATAAACACCATAAAACATCAGACCGTTCTGGAACAGCTCATCCAATTACATCCTGATAATACAGGACTTCTAAACGCATACAATAGAAGTCTTGAACTTAAAGAGATGTTTGAGAAAAAAACTGAAAGAAGGATCGAGCGTATAAGGATAGAAGATGGAAAACATATGCTCAGAGAAGTTAAGAAAGAAAATAAAGAAAGTGATGATGATAAGAAGGTTGAAGTAAAAGATTCTCAGGGATCGAAAATAACGGCGAAAATATCAGGTAATGATTCCAGGATCAAGATCGAACTGGATTTCATGACAAATAGTACAGAAAATACAACTATCTCTGATGATATCCTGACTGGACTAAGATTTACAAAAGAAAATATTTCAAGCATGCTAAGAATTGAAAATGGATCTGAAGATAGATCTAATGAAAGCCTCGAAGCTAATGCTCAAATCAGGATGAATATTTCTTATGTCAAAGTCGAGTACAAGTTTTCTTTGAATGATACAAACCGAACAGAAATTATAAATAAGATATATGACAAGCTTTATACCTTATCACAGACTCAAATCCGGGATGTTCTCTCAATAAAGATAAATAGAGAGCTTGATGACAGAAATGTAAATATGATAAATGAGAACACCAGAAATGAAGAGGAGATCGGAAAAGTAGAAATAACACCACAGAAGCGTGAGAATACAGACGACAGAGAAGAAAAAAGAATAGAACGAAAAGAAGACTGAAAGTTTAAATACTCGTTCGGATATAAAAAGACAGGTCATTCCTTCCTGTCTTTGCGCGTGCTTTCAAAAAACGAAATAATCCAAACCATCTAACCACTTATCTATGATATTAAAATCCATCAACATTTTTCTAATTTTCCTGATATTTTCATCCTTAGTGGATGCAGTACCTGAAAATTACAGGACTTCTTATACCATCGATTTAAAAGAAAATGGCACTGCTATATGGAATGTTGAATATCGCACTCTCCTTTCTACGAAAGAAGATTTTGATTCCTTTGACAATTATTCAAAGCAAATGAGTTCAGTTTATATACCTGAGTTTACGGAATTGATGCAAAGATCAGCATCTGAAGCATCTTCTGCAACATCAAGAGATATGGTCGTAAATGATTTTAAAGGAAATACAAGTATCCAGTCAACTCCGACAGGAAAATATGGTATTGTAAGTTTTTCCTTTACGTGGACGAAATTTGCAAAATTGGATCCCATGAATGTGGGAGATGTATTTGCAGGAGGTCTATTCCTTTCGAAGGACAATTCACTGATAATAAAATATCCTCCAGGTTTTACCGTAGATGAAGTAACACCTGCGCCAGACCAGATCCGGGATGAATTTGATGAATTGATATGGTACGGACTTCGTTCATTTGCGGTAGGAGAACCAAGAATAATTCTTTCAAAAGCTGCATTTCCGTGGGGCACTTCAATAATTATTGTCGTCCTGATAGCATTTGCGGTTTCAGCATGGTCTTATTTCAAAAAGAAGAAGAATGAAAAGACAAAAGAAGTGATACAAACTGAAGAATCAACAGACCCCCATGAGCAAAACACAATAATTACGGAAGTTGAGTTGATGGATGCGGAAGAAAGGATAATGAAGGTCTTAAAAGATGCCGGAGGAGAGATCCACCAGTCTAAAATTGTAAGAATACTTGATCTTCCAAAATCTTCAGTGAGTTCAGCGTTGAATCAACTTCACGAAAAGAAACTTATCATCAAGATCAAGAAAGGGCGCGAGAATCTGATAAGGCTCGTACAGGAAATATAGAACTTTAGAATCAAAACATTTTCAACATATTTTTTAATTCATCGATCCTGAATTGTCCTGGCGCGGTTGGAGTATCAACATATCCATATGTCATTAAAGAACCATAAAGTGGGGCGATGATGCGAGAATGATTCCCCAGAGCACCCATTGCTATCGTACAAACCTGTCCTTTAGCACTATATGTGACCTCAAGCAAACGAAGCACATCAAAAAGTGATCCTGGCATTACGGCAAGTTTGGCAATATCTGCGCCTGCTTCCAGGGATCCTTTGATAATTTCATTCATAACTCTATTATCCGGTGTTCTTTGAAAATCATGTGTTGAAATTATGACCGTTTTTCCGATATTCCTGGCTTCTCTTACTATCATGTCCCTGTCATGTGCGCACAATTCAATATCCACTGCGTCAGCAACCGGTAATAAAAGCAGCAATTCCCGGATCCTGTCTTCTTCACTTCCATTCCACGAACCACCCTGATCCTTCATCCTATTCGTGATAATAATCGGAATTTCCAGCTTTTTTAATTCTTCAAGTATCTCGAGGGGGTTTTGTGATAAAAGGTCAATTCTGAGTTCAAGAATATCCGCACCAAGTTGTTTGGCTTTTCTTGCTGAATGTACGGGATCTTCTCCGATCGCGGCTATTACGGTTCTATTCAATTCCAGGCCGCCAATGCATACCATAGGTACGATAATGTCACTACGAAAGGATAAGGATTATCCGGAGAAATCCGGGGGAATAATAAATTAAATAAGAATGCTTAAATTCTAGTAAGGTTGTTGTATATGCCAGAGCAGATTTGTGAATATCTAACATTTATCTGGTGTTTATCAGTTAAATGGTTTGATCGAGATTTAAATGATCGACACTTCCTTCTTCAAAGAGCTTGATCGCTTCTCATTCATGGTGCGAAAGCGCGTTTCGACCGCATATAGTGGAAGCCGCCGCTCCATACTGAAAGGCAGGGGCATGGAGCCTGTGAGCTATCGGGAATACACGCAGGGAGACGACTTCAAAACGATCGACTGGAAAGTGTATGGCAGGACAGAGAAACTTTATGTGAAGGAATTCGAGGAAGAAAAGAGCCTGACAACGCACATATTGCTTGATACAAGCAAAAGCATGGATTTCAGGAATAAATTTAATTATGCAGCGATGCTGGCTCTGGGATTTGCTTATCTTGTGACCAAAGATAACGAGAAATTTGCGGTGGCAGCTTTTGGCGAAGAGATCAATATCACAAAACCCAAAAGAGGAAGAAAATATCTTTCCCAGACCATAGATCTTCTCAACAGTACCGAGCTTGCAGGACAAACGCGTTTTGATTATTGCATGGAAAAATATGCAAGCGTAATAAAATCACGATCTCTTGTTATAGTCATTTCAGATTTCATGGCAGATACTGAGGGGATCAAGAATTCGATCTTCAGGCTTGGGGATAACGAACTGTTGCTCGTCCAGGTGCTTGATCCGATCGAGAAGAACCTCGACCTTGGCGGGGAGGCAAAATTGATAGACCTTGAGACAGATGCGAAAATGGATATTTATACAAGCCCAAGGCTTCGCGCCGAATACCAGGAGAAGTTGAATGATCACAATGCGAAGATAAAAGAAACATGCAATGCTGTGGGCGCGGATTTTCATACGGTAACTACGGATAGGCCTGTTTTTGACGCTATTTTTGAAGTTGTGAACCGGAGCGTGTAAGTTGGCACTTATAAATATGCAAACTGACACCGCAAGATATATATTAAATATGTGGGCTATACTTGCATATGGATAAAGAGTTCCTGGTCAGTTACCTGAAAAAGAGAAATTACTGGTGGGAGAAAAAAGGCGTTACTCCAATGGACAGAGGTAACATCAGGAAAGAATATCTTAAAAAGATCGAGGAAAACAGCCAGCTTGAAAGGATCATATGTCTTTCAGGAATTAGACGAAGCGGGAAAACGACCATATTATTCCAGTATATTGATCATTTGCTAAAAACAAAAAAGCCTGAAGAAATAATATATGCAAAAATGGATGATCTTCATGGAAGGATCGATAGTATCCATGAGATAGTGGACGTTTATCATGAAATAACCGGTATTGATCCGGAAAAAGTTGCGACCTGTTTTATTCTTGATGAGATTCATGTCATGAAAGACTGGCAGATGCAATTGAAATATTATATAGATGCACATGCAAAATGCCAGTTCATAATATCGGGTTCTTCAAAAACGATCCTTTACCTGGGTGCTTCTGAAAGTCTTGTGGGGAGAATTAGATTTATTGATGTTTTCCCATTATGTTTTCGGGAGTATCTTGAATTCAACAATATCGAAAATCATCCTGTAAAAATTAATTTTGATGATATAGGAAATTTTGAGATAATTGAAAAAAATTATCACACACAGATAGCAAACAAACCTGACATATTGTTTTTCCTGGAACAATATTTCAATACCGGAAGTTTCCCTGAATGGTTTAAAATAAAGGATATGAAGCAGTGGCAAAGGACAATTATTGAAGATTATTTTTCTTTGATCCTGTTCAGGGACATAGTAAGCGTATTTAAAGTGAAAGATCCGTTACTACTTGAAAAAATGGTAATAGATATTGCTACCTTATCAACTAACAGGTTCACATACAGCGGATTATCAGAGAGGCTTGGAATTGACAGGGAAACTGTAAAACTGTATCTTTATTACCTGAAAAGTTCGATGATGATATTTGTAGCAGATGTTTATGCACCATCCCAAAAAGCAGCAGAAAAGAGGGCAAAAAAACTATATTTCTGGGAAGAAGGGTTACGCAGAGCGCTTACTCTTGATATGGATGATAGTAAGACCGCCGAAAACCTCGTAGCATGGCATCTTATAAAAAAAGGTCGCGAGTCAAAACCGTTCTTTGAGCCGTACTACTGGAAGAATAAACACGAGGTTGATTTTGTATATAGTGATCTGAGAAAAATAATACCTGTGGAAGTAAAGTACAGGGAGCATCCAGGAAAAGGAGATATTTCAGGGCTTATGGAATTCATGGAGAATGAGAAATTGAAGACTGGGGTAGTTGTTACAAGGGATATATTAAAGAAAGATGATTATGGCGAACGCAGTGTAATTTATATTCCATTGTGGTTCTTCTTGCAGATGATGTGATGAGGGATAAAGAAATGCATTTATGTTCACATGTGCGTAATTAGAGGTTGAAAACAGTATGGGTATCTTAGATTCGTTTTTCGCAAATCCTGTCCAGTTCGCAAATGAGGCATGGCCTTATGCTTTTCTATCAATTATCCCTCTTATAATAATTTATCTGCTAAGACCACGCGCAAAAAAACTGAAGATCCCTTCACTGATGTTCCTTCTGGACATTGAAAAAAAGAAACGGCTCAATATTTTCAGGAAATTCCTGAAAGATCCGCTTTTCCTGATCCAGCTCCTTGCTCTTATTATAATCTCATTAGCCATCGCTGCGCCTTTTATTATCACCAACGAAGAAGCGGGGGGCGGCTCAACCGTGATCATCCTTGACGCATCGGCAAGCATGCAGGCCGACGGCAGGTTCGGGAAAGCAGTGGAGGAGGCAAATAAATTCTTAAGCGCAAAAAATACTATCATCCTGGCAGAAAGCATTCCGGTAATGGTCATGAAGGAATCACCTTCAAGCAGCGCTTCTGATGCACTTACGAAATTAAAAGCAAAAGCTACAGGTGTTGACCTATCAAGTGCCATTCTCCTGGGGCGGCGGATGCTTCCAGAGGGGGGAAGGATCGTTGTGCTTTCCGATTTTATCAGCTCAAGCGGGGACAGCCCGGCTGTTGCTAAGAAACTCGCGGAATCAAATGGCATAAAAGTGGATTTCATTACCGTAAGCGGAAGGATGGACAATATCGGAATCATCAATGGCTGGTTTGAGTCTAACGGGGATTTTAAGATCATTATTAAGAACTTTAAAAAAGCAGACCAGAATGTCAAGATAGATGTTACCATCAATGACAAAAATGCTCTCTCAGATAGCAGAAATATCAAAGCGCAGTCAAGTGAATATTTCAGTGTCAGCGACCTGAATGTGAATCAGGGTATCACAAAAATATCCATAGATTCCCCTGATGCCCTTGCTGTTGACAATAATGCCTTTGTATATATCCCGCCATCAGCGCAAAGGGATGTTCTCTACATCACCAGGAATTTAAAATCCCCGTCACTTGTTGCTCTTGGTCTTATTCCAAATACTAAACTGACAAAAGCAGACCCCGGAAGTATTTCTTCGATGTCAGGGAATATCGTCATAGTGGGTTCTGTGATCTCTCCTGATGCGGTCAAGAACCTGGAAGATCATGTCAAAAGCGGAGGAACTGCTGTAATAATTGCATCTGCGGATTTAAAGGATATGGATATGTTGCCTGTTGAACTCTTATCCCCCGGGAATAAAACATCCCTGAATATCGCCCGCCAGACTACGATAACAGCAGGCATAGACATCGAGAATGTTGATGTGAAGAAATATTTCAAGGCGACTCTTAAAAACGGTGCCATTGCTCTTGTCACAAGCGGGGATAAAGAAAAATCACCGATGCTTGCTTACTGGAAATTCGGGAAGGGCACAGTGATATATTCAGGCCTGGCAGATCCGCAGGGGAATATCTACGATCCCATAAATGAGAATGTCTGGAATGATTTCCATACACGTTCCAGCTACCCAATTTTCTGGAAACAGCTGCTTGAATGGATCAAAGGGAGCCTTGATGTGACTGAGTACAATGCAAAGACCGGGATGCTCATGAAATTCCCTGTGTCTATTGAGGTGAAAACACCTGCGGACAAAGTGACAACAGACACTTTGCTTTTTGATGAGGTGGGAGTTTATGAAGTACCCGGAAAACCCGTTGCTGTTAACCTTTTTGATGAAAGGGAGTCAAATCTTGAATCGGGAGGCCTTGCTGCTTTGACCTCGAATGTTTCAGGGGCGAAAGAACCGGTATATACAGTTGAGACGGTTCGAAAGCCAAAGGATCTTGATATTTATTTTATTATGGGGGCAATGTTTCTTGTTTTTCTTGAGTTGTATTATTTGCGCTGGAGGGGGGAATTATGATCGCCGCCTGTGCTGGGATTAATAACATTAACACCAAAATAGTACGAACTCAAAACGAACTCATGCTACCATTGGCAACGAACCCAACGAACTCGAACGAACTCAAGTCACCGGAGTTCGGTCGCAAAGAACGCAAAGATAGTTTGATTGGGCTTTACGCGATCAACCACAGAGCACACAGAGAAAAATGGCAAAGCATTTCGATACCTGTCATGGCTTATGAAAGGGTAGCAACATCCCGATTTAGAACGCGGATGACGCGGATCGCGCGGATTTTCGCGGATATTGTTGATCGGTGTGCATCTCCATTCCATTCCCAGGATAATAAACCACAGAGGTCTCAGAGGACACAGAGCAGGATGGAAAAGCTTTGGGTTATCTTGCTGGATGATGGATTGACATTATTTAAATCATGGTTGACGCGGATTTACACATATCTGCGCGTATCCGCGTCATCCGTGTTCTATTTCATCCCATCTGCGTTCATCTGCGTTCATCCGCGGCTAATATCCGTTTCATTGAGCGATAGATCCCAGAAAATCAAAGGTGATGTTTGATGGTTTTTGCCTTCCCCCAGTTTGAGCATCCCTTAGTCCTGTTGCTCATAAGCCCCCTGATCCTTGCAGGGATATTTGCTATCAGGCGAGGAGTATCTAAATGGATAATATTCTCAAGGATGATCATCCTGAGCCTTTTAATAATCGCTCTTGCTTCACCTTATTCGCTTGGAATAAGCACTGTGAGGGATGATGCGCCAAGGATCACTGTGATCTCAGACAAAACGCTGAGCATGGACCTATTCAATATGGATATGGGGAAGAAATTATTCGATGCCATTCAACCCAAAACGCCCACGAAATTCACTGAGTTCGCAGGAGTAAAATCTCCTATCGGCGATGAGGTCATAGGCGCATCTGAAAATAATAATTTAGTCCTTGTCACAGACGGTAACAGCAATTACGGGAAAGACCTCTTCGATGCCATTTCATTCGTTTCCCGCGCCGGTACAAGAGTGTTTGCTGTGCAACAAAAACCCCTGCACAATGATGCAAGCGTGGAAATCGCAAGCGCCAAGAATATCATAATCGGGAACGATAACGTCTTTAACATTGTCGTCAGGCAGGCCGGGACTGATGTCAGTTACAGGCTTGATGTGGAAATAGATGAAAAAAATGTAATGAGCAGTTCATTTATACAAAAAGAACGCGAAAAGGTCATTCCTATCACAGCAACATTTACAACTCTTGGTTCGCACAGGATGAAAGCAACGATAACTCCGGGTACAGAGGACAGATTCAATCTTAACAATGTATTCTATAAGTCAGTGTTCGTTGTGCCAAAACCAAAGGTTCTTGCAGTGACCCAAGATACGTCCTCGGCTCTTTACACTATAACAAATAGCCTGTATGATGCCACTAATGTTGCCGCTTTACCCTCTGACCTTTCCACCTACAAAGCTGTAATAATCGATAATAAAGGGGCAGGGGAGTTGCCTGCTGAAGTCCTTCGCAATTATGTGGGAAATGGTGGAGGGCTTGTTGTGGTGGGGGGCGATTCGTCTTATGATAAGGGCTCTTATAATAATTCCCCGGTTGAATCTATTCTGCCAATAATTTCAAGAGCAGGGGAGTTTAAAGGTGGTAGAAATCTTGTGATCCTGATCGATTCGTCAGGCAGCACAGGAATCGGTTCTCCATCACCAATCAGCCTCATTGATGCAAACGCCATAAGTATTATCAGAAGCATTGGACGCGATAGCCGCATAGGGGTAGTTGCTTTTAGCGGATTGACCAGGGAAACAAGTATTTTGCCTGTTAGTTCTGATGCAAATAAAGCGGAGCTTGAAAATTTCATACTGGAGATAGGTCCAAAAGGGGGAGATAATCCGACAGATCTTGATAAAGGGCTTCTTGCAGCTGAAGAATTATTAAATACAGTAACCGGCACGAAAGAGATCATCATCATCTCGGATGGATTGATACACCCAGATGGTTTTTCACAGACAAAAAACACAGTAAATGATCTTAGAAACAAAGATATAAAGATCCAGTTCATACAGATACTCTTGCCTGATATGAGCAGAATGCCAAATGATAAATATGATATGCTGGCAAAATTAGCAGGCAATGACGTAATATTACTTTTCCCGGATGAAAGGGCAACTACCATCTTCGAATCAGGACCAACAACGATCCCCACATCAACTGCAACCCCTGAAATTACTAATCAGTACCCCCTTGCGGCGATAGACACGAACCACTTCATCACAAAATACATTAATATTTCATCCTATGTCACAGGATACAACGATGTCACACCAAAACTTGGCTCGGACCAGCTTGTAGCCACCACGCGAGGAAAACCCATCCTTACGACATGGGGATTCGGTCTTGGCAGGGTTGTTTCTTTTACTACAGATAACGGGGGTAATGAAAATAATTGCCTTGGTGGAACTACCGGGACATGCTGGGCTCCTGCGGTTTACAGCGGCAGCAACTCACAGCTTATCTCCTCTATGATCAACTGGGCTATCGGCGACCCGCGCCCGAAGGAAGGGGTTGTGATAAATGCAGAGGACATCTGGGCGGGAACGGCAGGCAGGGTCATTGTCACATCAGACACGCTTCCGCAGGTCAAACTTGATAAAGCCCCGCTTGATCTTTCAAGAACAGGGCCGACAACTTATGAAACTACCATTAATCTTGAGACGGGGGATTTCCATGACATTTCAGGATACGGGATTGCGGTGAACTATCCTCTTGAATACAGAGAAATTGGGTTTAACGAGAAACTCGTCCAGGTCATTGAATCAAATGGTGGCAGCGTGTATAATGAGGATGATGTTCAGGGGCTGCTGTTCATGGATATAAAGGAAAAGGCGGTGCGAACGGTCAATGAGCCAAAGAGTGAGAAAGAGCCTTATCTGATCGCTGCGCTGGTGTTATTCCTTACTGAAGTGATCATCAGGAGGATGAAGGATTACAGGAAGGACAGGCCGGTCATTGAGGAGAATCAGAAGAAGATGGCGCAAGTTGGGGAATAACACTTTCACCCGAATCTTTTTCTGTCCTGTACTCATTTAAGGTAGCCTGTCAATAAGTTTTGCATACAGATCCGTAAGCATACGGTCGCTATCTCCTGATGGTCTTCAAGTACTTTTCAGGTGTTAATGAAAAATTCTTCGCGTTATCAAAAAGGCTGTCAATGAACTCAGCCTGCTGACTGCTCCATACCTCATTAGGAACAGTTTTGACCCATTCAGCATAAGAATATCTCATATAAATAAGCTGCATCCTCTATGTCCTTATCGTTTCAATATAACAACACAAATCGTCTCATCTCACCCTTTCCGAAAACAATATACCTTTCATCGTCCTAATATCCCCCCTCAAAACCAGAAGAAATATCTTCCTGACGCAAAAAACAGAAAATGAACGGAGTGGTAACATACGAACAATCCAGATGCTGAAGATCAAAACAAGAACGCGATTTTTATCCTGATCATCATTCTCACCCTCCAATTCTCCATCGTCCCTGTTTTAGCCTTACCAACACCAGGCGATAGCTTCGAATACACCATCATCCGCACAATCGGCTCAGGGAGAGGCGAATATTCAGGTTACACTGACGAACTCAGATCGGACGGGAAATATGAAATAATCTCTGTTGACTCAAATGAGGTTCAATTTCATGCAGGATATTCATGGACTTACAGCGACAATGAAGGACTCACCCAGGAAGGAAGCGAAGATCGCATTGCTGCCTTTTCACCTGATACAAGACGTTATACAACAAAAACCGATCTTGATGAATACGATAAAAGCATACCTTCCAGATTATATGTATGGTTATGGATATCGCCTGATGTAAGATCAGGGGATAAAGTTGCGATCCTGGATGATGAATTCACGGTTACTGATGAATCCGCTACTTTCTGGTCAGGATTAATACCGAAAAAGGGGATCGAACTTCGCGCAGACGGGATGCGTTCAAGAGATGATGAATATGGAAAATTCGCATATACTTATACGGATATTTATTATTTTGACAGGTCAACTGGTTACATCATAGCCGAGAGATATAGTGAAATAGATAGGGGATTATGGAAAGGGGGACCTGCAGAATTTGAATTGACTGAAAGTTTTGACCTTACACGTTCCAGTTTTCCTGTTCCTGTAGATTATAAAATACTCCTGGGAGAAATTATTGGATGGATACTGATAATATTTTTAATTATTTTTATTTTGTTTAAATATCGATGGAGAACAAAGAGTCTAAGTATAGATCCATTCGGAGTGGTAAAAATATCCCGGATCACAAAGACAAGGGATCTTCTTATAAACAAAAATCTAGCAACTAAAATATTTGATCCGTTCATCTATGACCTGGTAAATAAAACCCTCCTTTCAAAAGACATCCTGTCACGGGATATAGTCTGTGCAGCTACCAGCGCATCAGGACTCCTTGGAATAGCCACATATAACCATGAATCCGATATCGGGATGATACTGTGTGAAAATACCCAGGTCAAGGAAGTATTAAGGCGTTTTATCGGAGTAAAAGATTTCTTCACTGAAGTTCGCTCCCTGATCCCTGAAAAAATAATCACTGAAGCAGCAAGGAGGGGTGAAAAGATAGAAAACAGCTTTAATTACAATCTATTTGACACATATAAGATCATGCACCTTGAAAATCTGCAGGACATGGATTTTGATACAGGTCTAATTACCAGGATGAAGGAAAGTGATCTTCCTGAATTGGAAGCGATCTCAAAGAAAGTGTATAAAGTAAAGTCAAGATCATGGATACGGGCACAATATCTCTCAGGTGATATTGGTTTTGTCGCAAGACTTGACGGAAAGATCATCGGGTTTGCATTTGCAACTTATACCAACGGCCACGGGCGCATCCATACCCTTACAGTATTACCGGAATACCAGAATCGTGGGATCGGAAAAGAATTAATGCGCGCAAGGTTAAAAGCGCTTTATGACCTTGGGGCTGTGGATGTTATTGCAGAGATAGCGAACTGGAACCTGCCTTCCCTTCAGATCGCATATCTGCATGGGTTCAAACAGGCTGGCGCAATGTATGTTGAAACAATAAGACCGCAGCGCATAAAGCGATCGATCGTGAGGCGATAACTTTGCAGGGCCCGGTAATAATAGGGAATTTCAAAGAAAAGACCAGGTTCATAAAAGCACAGAATTCCCTCAGGTCGGCGAATTCCAATTACATGACATCAACTGTCAGTGGGCATGTCTTCCTGCCCTATCAAAGAATGTCAAATGGAATGGAAAATGATAAACTGGATATCGCTGGATTGGATATGAATGAATTGGAAGGAATTCCAGATGATAATCGCTCAATGGTATTTCCTGATATAACAACAGAAATTGATGGCAGAGGTTATGCACTTTCCATAAAAGGACTGGGTGCGCGAACTCCGTTATATGACTCTACACCATCTGATTTTTACTTTTCGAATAAAAAAAATTACCGGTCGAATGCAAGAGAACTGACCAATGAATTATGGTTCGGGGAAGCTCCTTATGGCGCGCAGGGTGAAATATCCGCAAATTTTGACCTGGAACTCACAGGTCTTGCAAAGGGCTGTAACATCAATGGATTTTATATCTGCCCTGTTATTGAAGTGAATGAATTCCCTGAAGACATAATTAAAGAACAGGCGGGAAAATTCTGGTACAGGCGATATCATGGAAAATACATGCAGGAACAGCGGCTTGTCCCTTCAAATATCCGTTTATACCACCAATCAAAAATGATCCTGGGACAAACAACTGCAGGGGTGCTGAAAGCCTTCGGGATATATTCAGAAGAACAGATTGATACATTCATTGACAATTATATCTCATCAGGTATTGCAGCCCTTACTCTATTTGCACGAACCCTCAGACATGGAAAATACGGGTATGAAGGTCTTGATTATGTGAATGTCTGGCTTGATAAGGATTCACTACTTGCTTCCGATGGCACGATCCACTTTGTGGATATCGAAGGACTCGATTGGGTTTCCACCGGCTGTGAGATCAGTGTGGAAAATAGAATAAATTCACAATTTAACAGGAATTATTATGAATTCATGTATGGACTCGATGCGCTCCTCAGGCATCGATTTCTTTTAATGAATACATATAAGGACGTTTCAATCGAGGATATCCGGTCAACACTTGCAGTTAGATTTGAGATGGCGCTGGGCAAAGATCCATTCATCGAATTAAAGAATTCAGGCGATGCTGTTGATATTGTTATTTTGCCTTTTGTCAGGGAAGTTTCGCCTGTAACTGTAAGGCTTGTGGATTTGAGATGATACCATGATCTGTAATGACGCATTAAAATTATTAACATTGATGGATGAGAACAGAGGGAAAAGGATAAGTCTTGGTTCACATGACCAATCCTCGCTCCAGGAACTTGAACAAAATGCTTACGTTTCACGAATAAAGCTGGATGATTTTGATCAGCGGGAACTTTCACGGGCAAAATCTGAACTCATTCAATTGCAAAATATTGGAAAAGAGATGCAAGAACACAGATATGATGTCTTGAAAGAACAGGAATTACGAAATCATATCCTTACGTTGTCAGAATTATCCGCAAAAAAACAAAGGAGTGTCTCAATTCATGGGATCGATTATAGTATCACATATAAGGGAAAGGAATTAATTGAGAACCTGATACCTCGAATAAAGCGCATCGGGGATAAGCAGATAAAAGAGCTAGAACAGGAGATATCAGCCTTAAATGATACTTTTTTTTCCTGGGCGAAAAGGTCATTTGAAATCCTTGAATTTTTATCCCCAAAGGCTTTCCAGGTAGATGAGATACACTGCAGATCTATCGTTATTGGTTTATCCTCAAGGCCGGAAACTCCAAAAGAGGTATCAGAAGCCTTTATTAACTGTCTTGAGATCATTGGTGATACCATGAAAGATCATGACAGGATCCCGTTTATCGCTGAATGTATAATCATTAGCCTGAAAAATTTGTCAAAAGAAAGTATTTCTTCTGAAGTGTCAAAGTTCAATGAACTTCGGGTCCTTGCAGGAAGATATACTTCTAATTACGATGACGCTATTGATTGTGCACTTCTTTTATATCCCCTTAATAGATCGAATTCGGAAAATATAAGATTTCTTGGATCAGCGCTTGATTTTGCCAGGAAGTTGGACTCTATAATAAATTTTGATATAAGGTTAGAGGCCGCTTTACTCATTGAGATCATGGGTCTTGAATTGAATGGGGGAATGGCCAGTAAATTCCAGGATTTTTATGAAAAAATTGACACACCCCAGATACATGATAGAAATTCAGGGATAGCTGCCGCTCTCCTGGTGATAGGGGTATTTGAAGGAAATCAGGCATATTCACGGTTTACGACCGCACTTGAATTCTTCAATCGCTTTTCAGAGGAACCTATGATCATCCCTTCAGCTATGCTTTTACATTTATCCCCGGAAATTGAGGAATCCCTGGATATGCTTCGCCTCGCATCATCTATAATTTCCAGACAAAAACTTTCACTTGGAAGCATAGAGAGCCTGAGTCTTGGGATGAAAATGTTACTTCAATCTTCGGTAATATCTTCAATGATCTCAATTCCGTCAGAATTGAGAACTCAATATGTTTTATCTCGAGAAATTATTCCTCTGCAAACACTCGGGATCCTTTCCATATCCATGCTGCCAGTCGCACTAATAGCATTTACCACATTCCATGAACTCAGCATTCATAAAATTACATTCACGGATTATTCATTTCATCCTGTGCATACCAATTTTGCCTATGGATAATGGATTTATAGAATAAAATTCATGGGATGCGTCCATGGGAACTAAAATTGGATTTTCAAACGGGCAGATACTATCTTTTCCTATGATAAAATTATTAAACTTTGATGATATTGTGACGGTCATTAAAAAGTTGATCCAATGATATTTCCCCCAGGCACCCCCACCCAGCCAGAGATCATAGCAGTTGCTTTATCAAAACTGGGGATCAAAAATACTGACGTTTTCGTGGATATCGGATGCGGCAGCGGTTCTGTTTCAATATCCGCCGCAGAAATTGCAAAACACGTGATCTCAATTGACAGCAGGGATGAAGCTGTTCATGCCGCTTTTGCAAATATGAAAGAGGCAGGGAAAAAAAACATGGAAATAATACAGGGGAACGCAGAACTGATACTTTCCGATATTGATCTTGACTGTGCTTTCATAGGGGGGAGCAAAAACATTGAGAAGATCCTTGCAATATTGATTAAAAAAGGATCATGCAGGTTCCTGGTAAGCGCCGTAAAGATCGAGACAGTTGCTCTTGCTCTTGATATAATGAAAAAGAACAATGTTTTCAAAGAATTGTTACAGATACAATTATCAAGGGGAAAAGAGCTTGCAGGCGGTATTATGTTAAAACCTGAAAATCCCATTTTCCTGATCACAGGAGAAACAAGATGCTGATAGGCATCGGTCTGGGTCCAGGGAACCCGGATCTTCTTACTCTTGGGGCTGTAAGAACACTTAAAGAAAGCAGGAAGGTATTTGTTCCAGGAAAAATGGCGGAAAAACTTGTGGAACCGTATGCTAAGGCGCAGATCCTTGATTTTCCCATGATACAGGACAAAGTTGAGCTCAAAAAATTGTGGGATGAAAATGCACGCATCGTAGCCCTTGAAGCAAAAAATGGACTCGTTTCATTTGCAGTCATAGGTGATCCAAATATGTTCTCAACATTCTCACATCTGAAGAGAACGATACAGGAGAATCATCCCGAAATTGAGATAATGACCATTCCTGGGGTCAGTTCAATAACAGCCCAGGCCGCGCGCACAAATACAAGTATCGACAGCTCGTTCGTGGTCAGCGACGGTTCTCCTGTTGAGACAAAGATCATACTGAAATCAAAACACCCTCAAGACTCCAGAAGGACATTGATCGATGAAGGGTTCAATGAATTCATTTTTGCCCAGAGGTTGTTCATGGAAAATGAATTGGTGACAGATGTGATCCCCGAAACCGGAGATTATTTCAGCCTGCTGGTCGCAAAACGGACAAAACTTGATACAGAGGATAAGAGGATCGTCTACTTTGTGGGCGCCGGCCCGGGAAATCCGAAATACATAACTGTGAAAGGGCGTGAACTTCTTGGTTCTGCTGACTTTGTGATGTATGCCGGCTCACTTGTAAACCCTGTAGTCTTAAATTATGTACGCGGTGAGAAACTTGATAGTTTCGGGATGAAACTTGAAGAGATAGCCGATGTCCTTTCTAAAAAAGTGGATGAAGGAAAAACCGTGGTCAGGCTGCACAGCGGCGACCCTTCGTTATATGGGGCGATCATAGAGCAGATGGACATTTTGAAAAAACGAAATATCGCTGTTGAGATCATACCGGGTGTAACATCACTCTTTGCAGCTGCAGCGGCATTAAAGACACAACTTACGATAAACGGTATAACGGAAACGCTTATAATAACAAGACCAGCCGGAATAACACTTGAGAAGGACTCGATTCGTGAACTATCGCGGCACAATGCCACAATGGCGATCTATCTTGGAACTGATAAATTAAGGTCGATCATGGATTCTGTGGAATGTCCGCGTGAAACACCGGCTGCCGTTGTATATCATGCCTCATGGGAGGATGAACTTGTCATCACCGGAACGGTCGGGGACATTGCTGACAAAGTCGAGGCAAAGGGCATTGAGCGTTCAGCCATGATAATTATAGGTAATGTCCTGACACCTGAAAATTACAGGAGGTCTCATCTCTATGGATGAGATCGCCATAATCGCCTTTTCGCGAAATATTGAAATTGCTGAAAAAATAAAAGATATAACAGGCGGGGACATTATCATATACTCAAAGGATGCCTTCAAAACCGCATTTGAAAAATATGGGTCGATAATCGCAATCATGGCAGCCGGGATCGCTGTTCGAAATATCACGTCTCTTGTATGTGATAAATGGAAAGACCCTGCAGTTGTGGTGGTGGATTCGTGTCTTACATTTGCGATACCGATCCTTGGAGGTCATCATGGCGGGAATTCCCTCGCAAAAAAACTTGCCAGTGCTGGTTTAATTCCTGTTATAACCACGGCCACAGAAGTGAACGGAAAAAATTCTGTTGAGGGGATAGCAGACACGCTTGGATGCAGGATCATAAATCAGGATTCAACCAAAAAAGTGAACATGGCCTTACTTGAAACAGAGGTTGAAGTTCTTAGTATCAAAGGTCCAAAGATCGTTGTTGTCGAGGATGATGTAAGTGTTTTAAAAAGAAATAATAACGAAAATGACCCGGAAACCATGAAAAATAAGCTTGTCGTTGGAATAGGTGCAAACAAAGGGGTAGATACATCTGAAGTCATTGAGGCCATAAATTCAGGACTTTCGGAAATGAATGCAAAGATAGGTGATGTAAAATATTTTGCCTCAGCAAAGATCAAGGAGAATGAAAGAGGTATTATTGAAGCAGCAGATTCATTCGGGAAAGAACTAATCTTCGTTCCCCAT
This sequence comes from Candidatus Methanoperedens sp., assembly GCA_026552975.1. Classification (GTDB taxonomy): domain Archaea; phylum Halobacteriota; class Methanosarcinia; order Methanosarcinales; family Methanoperedenaceae; genus Methanoperedens. The sequence continues at coordinate 1,725 of JAPMTR010000036.1, read as the reverse complement.
AAAGTCATAAATTCCATCACTCCACCAACGCCATCAAAAGCGAACAGCCTCGGATTGACAGGTGTTTGTGAACCCGCAGCTCTTGCGCTTTCGGATGAAAAAGAACTACTATTAACAAAGAGGAAATATGGAAATGTCACCATCGCGATCGCACGGTAAATTATTCATTGTGGGTATCGGGCCTGGAGGAACAGAGCATCTTACCAAAAAAGCCCTGGATGTTTTGTTAGGATCTGAATACATAATCGGCAACGGCACCTATCTTGATCAGATAAAGGATATCACGCATGATAAAAAGATCATCCGAAGCAGCATGGGAGGGGAGGTTGAGCGGGCAGGAAAGGCTGTGGAGCTGGGAAAAGACCATATTGTGTCTATAATCAGCGGCGGGGATGCGAACGTGTACGGGATGGCAGGCATTGTGCTTGAGGTAGCGCAAAAAGCCGGGGATATCGAAATAGAAGTTATCCCTGGCGTAACAGCCATAAGCGCCGCAGCTTCGCTTCTTGGGGCGCCTCTGATCAATGATTTTGCCATCATCAGCTTAAGCGACCTCCTGACCCCGCAAAAGATCATCGATCATCGCCTCAAATGTGCGGCTGACGCTGATTTTGTAATAGCCTTATACAATCCCAAAAGCAGGAGTCGAAAAGAGAATTTTGGAAATGCATTGGATATCATACGAAAACACAGGAATGAAAATACACCTGCCGGGATAGTAAAAAGCGCAACGCGTGAGGGTGAAACAGTAATCGCCACTACACTTGGAAAATTAATGGATTTTAATGATATTATTGATATGAGCACGATAGTTCTTATCGGGAACAGCGAGTCAAAACTATGGAAAAACAGGATAATAACACCGCGAGGATACCAGAGGAAATATGAATATTGATTTTGGCGCACGGACAAGGGAAGCTAAAGAGATCAACGATAAAAGCTGGTCAATAGCAGGAGAGATCGTTAAAGGAGATACTCCAAAGGACAGGATCATAAAGCGATGCGTGATCGCTACAGGAGATCCTGCATTCTCTGAATTAATGAGATTTGATCATGACCCTATTAATGCGGGTATCAAAGCCATCAAAAGCGGCGCTCCAATATTTACGGATATCAGGATGGCTCAGGTTGGTATCACGAAGCGTGGCCATAAATGCACCATAAGGTGTGTGCTGGATGCCGGCCAGGAGATAGCTGATAAAACAGGAGTTACAAGAACAAGTGCCGGATTCATGGCGCTTGAAAAAGAGCTAGAAGGAGCCATAATAGTGATCGGGAATGCACCTTCTGCAGTTCTTACGGTATGCAGAATGATCGAAGCTGGACTTCATCCCGGGCTTTTAGTTGCAACCCCTGTTGGTTTTGTTAATGCGGCAGAATCAAAGGAGGTTGTAAGAACGCTTAATATCCCTTCTATAACTTGTGTCGGAACAAGAGGCGGGACACCTGTTGCGGTCGCGGTAGTAAACGAGCTGGTGGAAATAGCGTTAAAATAGGTAAACTATTTATAGCCCTTAGATTATAAGAGATTTCGGCGGGCAGGAATATTTTTTTTACTAACCCCCACTCCCCAACCTGTCCGCCATTCTTATTATGCTGATCTTCAGGATGTTTTTATATTTTCAACAACTTGTTCCTATATTAGTCCCATCCACGGACACAATAAATATAGTTATATTATGAATAAATACTTTGATAACTGAATAATATGATTACAGCACATGA
>JAPMTR010000065.1 GCA_026552975.1 Candidatus Methanoperedens sp. | reverse complement strand
ACCAATTAGTACCGTAGGAACTACGGGAATTTACGCCCGTCAAGGATTCTCAATTGAGGGTCGATGCAGCGGGAAGCCCCAGTCCGAAAGGGTGGGGTAGTTCACACAAACCCATCATAACATTGAATATATGAATTCTGAACCATTAAAATCCGTGGAAATCCGCGTCATCCGTGTTATCCTTGTCCTATCGGGACTAATTGAAAGACTATGATTTTAATAAAACTTGGCGGAAGCCTGATCCATAATGCAAGGACGATCGTAAAAGAACTCGTAGAATACACAAACTCAACCCCTGAAACTATCATTATCATCCCCGGTGGCTCAATATTTGCCGACACTGTCCGAAAGTTGGATCCGGGGGAGGAGTCCGCTCATTGGATGGCGGTGCTTGCCATGGAGCAGTACGGATATTATCTGGCAGATGGAACAGGTGCAAAGCTTATCGATAGGCTTGAAATAACAGGTAGGGGGACATATATTCTTCTTCCATACAGGATCCTTAAAGAAAAAGATGAGCTGCCACATACATGGGATGTGACATCAGACACCATTGCAGCATGGGTCGCGCTCCAGCTCGAGGCAGGATTCATCAAAGTCACGGATGTGGACGGCATTTATCTAGATGGATTGTTCCAACAAGAACTTCGTGCGGAGCAGATCATTGGGAAAAAGACTTGCGTGGATGCAGAACTTCCATTTTTTCTTAAGAGATATAATATGAATTGCCGTATTGTCAATGGTAATTGTCCAGGAAGACTTATAGAGGCATTAAAAGGCAATTTTTTTGGGACCATTGTTAAAGGATAAATTTAATAGCCTTCACAAGTGTATGGAAGACCCAACATAATGGAGAATAATATGTCAAGAAAAGAAAAAGCAACAAATTGTATCTCATGCGGCGTAAATCTCATTGAGAGAGGTTATGCCCGATTCCCATGCCCTCAATGCGGAAATGAAATTGGAAGATGCCCGGCATGCAGGCACCAGAGCAATAATTACAAATGTCCTAATTGTTCATTCCAGGGACCGTGAAAACTAATGGGCGAAGTAGCAGCAAGAATTAAAATAATGCCTTCTGGCATGGATGTTGATCTTGGTAAATTAAAAGAAGCCCTCACAAAAGTGATCCCGGCGGGCGCACGGGTACACGGATTCTCAGAAGAGCCTGTGGCATTTGGATTAAAAGCCCTGATCGTGGTCGTAAAAGTCGGAGATATCGAAGGCGGGACAGAGAAGGTAGAAGAAGCCTTCAGCAAAGTAAAAGGCGTAGAAAGCGTTTCAGTTGATGAATTGGGACGGATGTAAGGAATTTTTTTCCTTTTCAGGGCCTGTAGATCAGGGGTAGATCGTTGCGTTCGCAACGCAAAGGCCGCGGGTTCGAATCCCGCCGGGTCCATTCTTTGTCAGGATAGAAAATAGTTTAATAAATTAATAGAAAGGTAGAGGATTTCAAGAATTCTTGGATAGATTGTGGATAGGATAGGAAGTGAATCTTGTAAAGCGTTATGTTTAATCCTCTACGCATTCAATAATTGGTATACGCTTAAATAGCATTTTTCCAGAATGATACCCAAATTAGTCCCGAAATGCCCGATTTATATTCATATTTCAGGTTTTTTTGCCCTTTCAAACTTCCATCTCTTGCTCAGGTCCATTGTAGCATCAATCCCTACTTTTGTCCCGATCCCATTCTCAGAACGCGGATCAAGTGTACTGCCCCTGACATTGGGATAAATGTAAATATCCTCATCGCCTTTTACCCGTGTCGCTATTGCAAATTCGATATCATTGGGGTTAAAAATATCGATATCATCATCCACGATCACCACATGTTTCAGGCTCTTGTGCGCTGCAAATGTGGCATCGATGGCCTGTTTCGCTTCATCATCGTTTGTTTTGTGGATCTGCACGACAGCATGGAAATAATAACAACCGCCAGGTGTCATGACAACATTCCTTACATCCGCCACTTTCTTGACTTCATTGAAAATAAGCGGCTCATACGGTATCCCCATCATAATATGATGCTCGCTTCCAGCAGGAAGAAGTGCATGGTAAATAGGGTCGCGCCTGTGGAATACTTTCGTGATATAGATCACAGGCTGCTTTCGGACAATATCATAAGTGCCACTAATATCCACAAAAGGTCCTTCATCCACAAGTTCAGTTGGATGTATGTATCCTTCAAGCACGATCTCTGCATGGGGGACTTTTACCCCATTCTCAAGTTCAATTACCTCAAGCGGTTCACCCTGAAGTGCTGCTGCATAATTGAATTCTTTTCCTTCGGGAACGCGGGTCGATATTGCAAATAACACAACCGGGTCGATCCCCAGAACGATTGCCACCGGCAGAGGCTCACCATTTTGCGCCGCCATTTTGTGAAGATTATAAGTGTGCCTGAATTCAACAAGCCGCGCTGCAAGCCGGTCTTTTCCGATCACCCTTAGCCTGTGGATCGAAGCATTCATCAAACCTTTATACTGCGAAACAACAACCCCTGATGTGATATATGGGGCACCATCGCCTTCAAAATGTGTGAGGATGGGGAGTTTATAAAGATCAGGTTTTTCTTCGACTTCAAATGTGGGTGAATCCCTGACCAGCTTTACTTCACCATCAGTGGGGCATGATGATAGATGCTCGATTATTTTTTCAGGAGACACACCAAGAGCTTCAGCCAGTAATTCCCTTGATGCCAGGATATTCATTAAGACTCTGGAGCCATTCACATTTGTAAAAAGCGTAGGTTCATTCCCCACCATTGAAGAAACTTCATAAACAGGTGACAGTGGTTTATTGATCTCTTTTAATTTTCCTTTGCTCTTGATAATTTCCAGAAATCCCCTGAAACTCATTCACGCCACCGCATGTACAAATTATGTTCGATGTCAAGCAGGTCAAGAGCCCTTCCTGCCATAAAATCAATAATATCATCAAGGGTTTTAGGTTTTGGATAAAACGCCGGGCACGCAGGAAGGATCGATGCTCCAGCCTCCATTGCTTTTTTCATATTTTCCACATGGATAAGATTTAAAGGGGTTTCTCTAGCCATCAATACAAGAGGACGCTTCTCTTTCAAGCAGCAGTCAGCTGCTCTTGATATAAGGGTATCAGACATCCCGCTTGCGATTGAAGCCAGGGTTTTCATGCTGCATGGCGCGATGATCATTCCCATTGACCTGTGAGAACCGCTTGCTATCGGGGCTGTAAAATCATGATCATCATAGATGTGATCACCCAGTTTCTCAACATCACTGACTGAAAGATCGGTCTCTATTTCAATAAGTTTATTTGCAGAACCTGAAATGACAAGATGGGTTTCATAATCTTTCATTTTCTTTATTGCTTCAAGTATCCTTATCCCATACTGGACGCCTGAGGCTCCACTTATCCCGATAATAATCTCTTTCTTCATAGGCTCTAGTTGGTTTGCTTTATTTGAATAGTTTACTCAAGAGAGACCATTCGCTATCGTACGAATAATTATATATTATAAATTTAATGTTAGAACCATGAAATGTGATATATTAGGTGAAACAACTGCAAATAATAAAATGTGTGATCGATGTGAGAATGTAATTGAAAAAGACATAGATGCAGGACAATAATTATGAAAGATACTAAATTCCATTTAGAAAAATCTCCCAATTGTGTGAAACTCAAATCCAGTAATGTAGTTCATATAGTACTTTCTGCTCAAAATATTTCATCTGGTGTCGAAATAAGAAGTTTATGCGGAAAGATCTTTCCAATTGATGAATCTCAAATAGGTGAAAAGCTAGAAGGCGAGAAATGCAGTTCCTGTTATTATTATGAAATAAAAAGTGATAAAGACAAAAAAAGTAAGGATTAATTATGCCAGAATTTTAGAGTCAGCATGTTGTTTAAAAAACATCCTCTGAAAGATCCCGACTTTAAATGCAAAAAAGTGCCAGCACCGGATTTTCCGGTTGAAAAAGGAAATTACCTTCTCGGCAACATGTACAGTCCTGTGGCTGTTGTAATTCCCAGGACAAAACATGATCTTATAAAGATCGCGATTGAAGCGGGAGCTGCTATTGCAGGGCGTCTGGTAACAGCAAATATTGGTATTGAAAAAATTATTGCAAATATAATTTCAAATCCCAATATCAGGTATGTAATTCTATTTGGAAATGAATCGGATGGACATATGGCAGCCCAATCTCTCTTATCATTGCACAAACATGGAATTGATAAGACCGGGAAGATAAAAGGATCCGGGGGCATGACTCCTTATATTCGCAATTTGCCTGCTGCTGCTATAGAAAGATTTCAAGATCAGATAATTTATACACTGGATTTGATAGGGGAGGATGACCCTCTTTTACTTAAAAAAATAATTACAGTATGCTTGCAGGAACCCAAAAATGCTGTAGAGATCGAACTTAATGATGAGAAATATCTCTTATACGACCCTGGGGCTTTCAATTCAGAGCCTGTGATCTTCCAGTTAACGGAGAAATTAAGATCATCCGGGGTATATGAAACCCTCTCTCCATTTTCAACCGTAATTCATGCTCAATCAATCGCTTGCGCATATCCTTTATTGATAGAGTCCATTCTTTCTGCAGGAAGAGAAATATGTGATGAAAGAGGTTCAAAAACAAAGGAATTATTAAATGTGCAGGTTAATATTTTAAATCCATCTCTGGATACAATACCTGCCGGATACAGACCAGAAGGCTGGATAAGAACGGATGAAGAGGTAAGTGAATATCTGGATAAATACGCCCAAACATATTTCCAGGCTAACAAAACTGTTAGTTATGAAAATGGTAAAATATTAGTAAAAAATACTGAAGTCGTATATACATACGGAACCAGACTCGTAGATTTTGAAGGTATAAATCAAATCGATATTTTAACAAAAGGTATCAGGAATGCCATAGCTAAGGGTCAAGAATCGAGAAGATTTGTTATATCTTTAATAAATCCAAGAACCGATCTATCCGAGGAAACAGAATCAATTGAGATCCCCTGTTTTTCACAATTCTGGGTTTACAACAGAAAAGAAAATGAAAAATGGGTGCTTCATGGGACAATGTTCTTAAGATCACATGAAGCTTATCTTGCCTTCCCCGCAAACAGTTTCGCCGGGATGAGGATCCTGGAACATCTATGTGAAAATACCAGTGCGCAGATGGGAACATTGACTATGTTTTTAGGCAGCGCACATATAACATCGATCTTGTAGATTATTAGATTTTTATATCCTGTTGAGCTCACATCTTAACTCAATTTCTTCACACTTTTTATTCACATTTTTGAATATTTCTATGTAGAAATGTTCTTCTCCTGAAATGATCATCTCATATTTCTCGGTCAAATATGGATAATATGAATTGATAAACTCCATGACCCTATCATTGACACCATCTCTTAACCTTAATTTATCCACAATAACATACCAGGGTTTAACAATCGATATTTCTTCGATCAACGCCTCAACATCGGTGAGATAAGGCATCACAGGCCCCAAAAAAACCCATGTTTTGATGCCGTTTTTTGAAAGCTCAGAAAGTGTTTGAAATCTCTCCTGTACACTTGCTGCGCCCGGTTCAAGTTTTTCCCTCAAGCTATCATCGTGTGAAGTAAGTGTTATTCCAACTTCCAGGTTCGAGAACTTTTTTAAAAGATCAATATCCCTTAAAACAAGGGAAGACTTTGTCTGAATGCATACTGGAAAATCATGCGACAAAAGCAGTTCAAGACAGCGCCTTGTGACCTCATATTTCCTTTCTGCGGGCTGGTATGGGTCTGTGACCGTTCCAAGCCCCACAACTCCTTTTTTCTTTATACGCAGTTCCTTTGACAGGATGCGTGGAAGGTTTATTTTTACCTCTACAAGATCACCCCATTTTCCTTTATCCCAGTGGATCACCGAAGGTGCGTAACAATACACACAGGCATGCTCACAGCCATGATATGGGTTAAGGGCATACTCAAAGCCTTTAAGTTTTGAGTGAGAGAGGGCGGTTTTTACCAAAATTTCTTTTATCATATGAGCTTGTGTTTTTGTGGAGGATAAATAATTTTTGGGTGTCCTTATAACTTGTATTTTTCTCCAAATAGAAGAATCTATAACTCTGTAATGTATGGAAAGCAAAATCCGTTGATGGGAATTTAGATCATGACCACAGTAATTATCGGCGGCGGCCTTGCAGGTCTTGCCGCAGCATACAAACTTGCAGACAAAGACAAAATAATTATCATCGAGAAAGAGCCGCAACTTGGAGGAATGGCATCAAGTTATAAGATCGATAATTACTTTATCGAACAATATTACCACCATATCTTTGCCAGCGATAAAGAACTCATTTCACTCATCGAAGAACTAGGTCTTATAGATCGGCTCGAATGGCTAAAAGGCACAACAGGATATTATTTCGATGGTAAAATATATCCCATGAATTCCCCGCTTGAGATATTAAAAGCGCTGCCGCTCATGGATGTGATCAGGTTGACATTACTTGTGCTAAAAGCAAAGTCGATAAAAGACAGGACTCCTTTTGATGATATCACTGCAAAAGATTGGATAATCAAAACGGCAGGAGAATCCGTTTATAATAATTTCTTCCTGCCTCTTCTCTCAAGCAAGTTCGGGGACAACAAAGAAAACGTGTCAGCAGCTTGGCTTCTGGGACGTGTCCAGATCCGCTCCAACAGGGGAACAAAGGGTGAAAAATTAGGTTACATGCGCGGGGGATTCGCAGCGCTTATTGAAATAATGGCGCAAAATATCAGGGACCGGGGAGGGATCATAAGAAAAGGCAATGCATCGCGAATTGAGATCATCGGGAATTCGATAAAAGGAGTCATCGTGGATGGTGAAATGATCGAATGCGACAGGGTTATTTCAACGGTTGCCCCCCATGTCCTTTCAAAGATCATGGACACGGATCTTACCGGCTTAAAATTTGATCTTAATATCAACTATCAGGGGACTGCATGCGCTCTATTTGGTTTGTCCGAAAAAGTCATGGATGATATTTACTGGCTGAACATCAAAGAAGACGTTCCATTTGGCGCTGTCATCGAACACACGAATTTTATCCCGACATCTGATTATGGGGAACACCTGATGTATACGACTTCTTATTTCCAGGATCCCAAAAGCATTCTCTGGAGCCTTCGTGATGAAGAAGTGATCGAATTATATTTGAAGGGGCTTGAAAAGCTTTTTCCCCAAATCCGGAAAAAGCTTAAATGGTGGCGCTTGCGAAGGGATCTGGATACGGCACCAGTTTATGAAACAGGATACAGAAAAAAAGTATTTCCCTTTAAGACAGATATAAAAGGGCTTTACCTTGCAGGTATGTTCTCACAGACCAATTATCCGGAAAGGAGCATGAATGGATCGATCCAGGCTGGATTTAGATGTGTGGACGAGATGGCATGAGTATAATATCAAATATTACTTTTTCATCACATCTCTCATGATCTTAATGGAGCAAAGTTCCCCGCACATGCTGCAGGTCTCCACATTCTTGCTTCGTGCATGAATTTCCTTTGCTTTCTCAGGATCTATGGCATTCTGGAATTGTTTTTGCCAGTCAAGGTCACGCCGTGCCATTGCCATTTCCCGGTCATGGGTGCGCGCTCTTTCCTTTACACCTTCTTTTGTAAGGTCAGCTGCATGCGCCGCGATCCTTGTGACGATTGTTCCCTCTTTAATATCCTCAACAGAGGGAAGCGCCAGGTGCTCAGCAGGCGTGGTCATACAGAGGTAATCCGCGCCATACATACCGGCCACCGTCCCACCGATGGCGGCTGTGATGTGGTCATAACCCGGGGCAATATCAGTAACAAGAGGACCAAGAAGATAGATCGGAGCGTTTCTTGTGAGGTGTTTCATTGCGGTCACGGAAAGCCCGATATCATCAACCGGGACATGACCCGGCCCTTCAACGATCGTCTGGATACCTGCTGTGCGCGCTCTTTTCACAAGTTCACCAAGAATTATGAATTCCTCAAACTTTGCCCTGTCCGAAGCATCATGTATGCACCCGGGGCGCATGCCATCGCCAAGACTTATTGTCAGGTCGTATTCCCTGGCCATCTCGAGAAGGTAATCGTACTCAGAAAAGAACGGGTTCTCACGGCTGTTCTGCTTCATCCAGGATATTGTAAAAGCACCTCCCCTGCTTACCACATCAAGTATCCTGTCGCTGTTTTTCAGGCGCTCAAATGAAGAAAGTGTAACACCTGCATGGATCGTGACAAAATCAATGCCATCTTTTGCATGTTTCCTGACTGCATTGAACATATCATCGGATGTCATATTTTCAATACCATTTGCAGCTGCCTGGTAAAGAGGCACAGAACCCAGAGGAACGCTCACTGAATCAAGGATGCGCCTGCGTATAAGGTCAAGGTCTCCTCCGGTTGAAAGGTCCATTATGGTGTCAGCGCCATATTTTTCAGCCACCATGGCCTTTTTAATCTCTGCATCGATGTCAACATTATCTCGTGAAGTGCCAATATTTGCATTGATCTTTGTAAGCATCATTTTTCCGATGCCAGTAGGCTTCGATTTACTGTTAATATTTTTAGGAATGACAACTAAGCCCTGGGCAAGAAGTTTTCTTACGGTATCGGCGCTGATCCCTTCTCTTGCAGCTACGCTTTTTATCTCTTTAGTTACGATCCCTGCATGTGCCATTTCCATTATTGTTTTCATTTATTCCTCGATCCGAACATTTTCCTGTAAAGACTTACTTCACGTTTTCCTTTTTTTCTTTCGATCTGCTCTTTGATCTCTTCATGATGCTGGGGTGGTTCTATCTTTTCGGATCCTGTATTTGATGATCCTGTTTTTTGTGCGTCATTTTTTTGAGAATCCATCTTCGATTCTATGATCGTTCTTGCTTTATTTATGATACTCTTTGGTGATTCAATAATTGCTTTTGCATTATCGATTATCATCTGGGAATTAAAAGCAGGTTTTGAGATATCCATAACCTCTGGAACATTAGATGATCCAGGCTTATCGTCAATTGATCCAGATATATTATTAATTTTTGACGGCTCAAACAATACCCTTGGGGTCATATCCAGCGGATCCTTCACGACAGGCACACTTGCCCCGCCATGCTTGCTTTTTCGTGTCCTTATATCCACAAGAATGGGGCGCTCGATATAGGTACTCACGATCATTGCAACGCCCGGAGGAAGACTTTTAATATCATCTTCCACATCCGAGCCTATCCCCTCAAGCCCTTTGCTGATGGCTTTTAAGTCATTGGGATTTGTGACTTTCATTATAATTTGAGTATTGCACTGGGAAAGAATGTTCTTATCTACACGAGCTGGACGTTGCGAGACCACCATCAGGCCAAGACCGAATTTCCTGCCTTCTGAGGCGATCGTTCGAAGGATATCAGTGCTGACAGTTCTTTCAAATCCTTTTTCAGGACAGAAATTATGCGCTTCCTCGATGACAAGCATGCATGGAGGAACAGTATTGAGTTTTCTGGCATCGAAAATATCCGTGCATAATTTTGCTACGATCATAGCCTGAAGATCCGGGTTTACCCCTTTCATGTCTATTATTGAAGCCCGTCCATCCTGGACAAGCTCATTGATCGTGGTTGCATTGTCTGATAAGATACCTGTTTCTTTTAGAGTTTCAAGCTTGTTTATGACATTCCACTTAACTTTGCTTTTATTTTGCCCCACTTCAAAGATGATATCCTCGATCGAATAATTCTGTTTTTCTACTTTCAGTTTTGAAACTGCTTCGTACAGCATCCCGGTCTCGTTCTGCGACTGGCTGTCTGAAAAAAACTGGGATAATTCCTTGATGCTCAGATTAACTCCATTTAACCTGAAAAGATAATCAGCAGTGGGATTGAGAAGCTTGTTAGCAGGTGTATAAACCGTTATCTGTGAAGCATACCCCTTTGGCGATATCTCATATCGCTCAAAGTTTGCTCTTTTATCATCGTTTGGCAACTTCAGAGTTGCATATTCACCATGCGGGTCAATGATCAAAAGGGGAACGCCTTTATCCAGAAGTTCTTCAAGGATCACTCCACCGGTATAGGATTTTCCAGCACCCGTCTTTGCAAGGATGCTGCAATGTTTCTGCACAAGGTTGTTAGCATCCAGATTGACATGAACGCTCTGTCCGTCAAGAAGCCCAATAAAAACATCCCCGCGTGTTAGACCGAGTGTTTGCTTTATGATAAGTTCATCAGCTTTGAAAACCTTATCCCCTGGACTGAATGGTGATTTTGGGACGCGAAGGACGCCACCTGCATCGCGCACCCCTATAACTGTCGCATCCGCAATTATGTGTTCAGCCATATCTCCGATCTTTGATGTTCCTTCCGCAGCATCCACCGCTTCATCAACAGAGAAATTTTCACTGGAACTTGTGATCGTTGATACCTGGGCAAGAGTCCAGCCGTCTGATTCATGCCAGACTTTAATATAATCTCCCCTTCTGGTGGCCAGGCTGTCAGAAACAGCGAACCTGAAACTTAATGAACTGGTTTTTCCGAATATTACGCCTATAGAATCCTTCGCCATTGTGTGTCAGGATTATTTCAAGAAGGCATTATACTTTCGATGCGAGTGTTTTCATTTTAATAATTTCTTTAACCGATTTCGCTGGTTACAGGTATCCACCAAGAATGCTTGAACCCGCTATCAGGCTACCCACAACAAATCCCAGGATGACCCCGCCGTTCAAGAAGGGAAGACCAGCTTGCGGTTTACCCTTCATTACCAAGGTCATAAGTACTGAAAAACCCAGGAATGTGCCAAGAATTGCTCCAATTGCAGGGAGATTCATTTCTCCGATGATAGGAATTGAATAGAATGTTGTATCTTTTATGAAAAAATTTGCAGAAACAACAAGCAAGGTGGGCATAACGGCATCTCCCAGCCCCATGAAGAAAGCTTCTCGATCCTCTTTATCGAATTTTTCGCTGCGAAATGAGTAATTCCAGTGCTTTGGTATCACAAGCAATATTGGAAGCCGAAGATCCATTACACCCTCGGCAAGCTTTACCATGTGTTTGGTCTGGTAGACAGCAATATAATCATAGACAAGAAGTGCCACTAGAAGAAGAAGGGTAGGGACGATATCAAGAGATATTCCAAAAATAGTAGCTGAACCTGCTCCGAGAAGCACCCCTGTTGTATCAATTATATACCATTCAGGGAATTTATATAAAAGAAGCGTCAGGCCAACCGAAAGTATGATCGTCAGGGGGAGATTTATTTCTGGTGGTAAGAAGACCGAAAAGAGAGCATAAAAAATATAGTATAAAGTCCAACCCACGCTAATGAGGATAAAAGCCTGTATCATCCATTTCTTATTTAATTTAATAACGAGAAATATAAATCCTGTGAAAATAAGGATTATTGCTACCCACACAATAACATTAGTTGGATCTTCTGGATCTTCAAATGCCTTGAAATTGTTTTCATCCATCGATGGTGTTAAAGCCACAGCAATAAGCTGGACAAGCAACAGCATGAAAGCCATTCCAATGACAGGGATATATTCTTCATATTTCAAAATTATCTCCTCTTCATAATTAGTTATATAGTTTTTAAAAGTTTGCTATGATATTTATTATGATGTAAAACAAGACTGAACCTTAGTATAACAAGAATGCGAAAAATATTATGGATATATTATTTTTGGCAAGCTCAAATAAATAATGTCCTCAGTTCCCATAACAACTTTGGGTTCTTTTTGAATAAAATTGGCAGCACTTTTGGCAAAGGCATTTTGCTAGTATCTATCTCCTCCAGGGAATGAGCAAGCTGATTTAACTGCTCATCCGAAAGTTTTACCAGAAGATTTTTGACCTTGAGTGATCTGATTAATTGTTTTCCGATAGTAGCACGCCACCTGTGTTCATATTCATTCAATGTCCTGATAGTATAGTCTCCTTTCTCTTTTGCTTTTATGCAGACCTCCGCTGCTATTTTTCCAGCATCCATGGCGTTTATAATTCCTCCGCCTGTCAGAGGGTCGGATTGCCGCGCAGCATCTCCCACAAGAATAAGACCATCAGCCACCGTTCGTTCTATTGGGCCGCCCACAGGGACGCCCCCTACGACAATTTCTATGACCTTACCTTCTGGCATATTCGTTTTCATAAAATTTTCAAGGAGTGAAATCGGCCGGACTTTCCCGCATTTACTCCCAAGGATGCCTAGACCAACATTTGCTGAATTCGGACCTTTCGGAAATATCCAGACATATCCTCCTGGAGTATATTTCTCACCCATGAAGAATTTGCTGTATTCACCCGCGTCAATATTTGTAACCAGGAACTGGGCGCATGTATCGATATCATCGGGCTTCAATGATGTATCTATCCCACCCCATCTTCCTACTTTTGATTCAACACCATCTGCCCCAATAACGATATCAGCCTTGATCTCATGAGTCTCTCCCATATACATGGCATTTATCCCGGATACACGGCCATTAGTTCTTAATAGTCCTGTTGCTCTTGTTTTTACCATTACTTCGGCACCTGCTATGGCAGCCTCCTGAGCAAGAGCGCGATCAAATACCTTCCTTTCAAGAGTGTACCCGGCTTTTCCACCTGAATCCTCTTCAGACATTTTTATCTGGGTGCCGTCGGGTGCTATTATCTTTGATCCTTTCACTTCCGCAGCTATCCATCTTTTATCAGGCTGGATATGTTTGATCAATCCTTCCTTTGCACAACCTTCAGCGCACCGTACAGGATCGCCTATTTCCTGTCTTTTTTCAATGAGCAGCACATCCAGTCCAGCTTTTGCACATGTTTTTGCCGTGATCGAACCCCCAGGTCCTGCTCCCACCACAATAATATCGTACTTTTCTTTCATTTGACCACCGCCAGAGCCCCCACGGGACATATCTTTGCGCATACCCCGCAATTCGTGCAGGTATTATCTATTTCTATCCAGGTTTCCACAAGCTCAAGCGCCCCGACAGGGCATACACCCACACATGCACCGCAGTATCCACATTTATAACGATTTACATTTACACTCATAGGCGTTCCTGCTTATGCATTCAGCCTTTATAAATTTTATCCGGTTCTTAAATATTCTACTATTTTAATCCGAAACAATTATAAATACAGAGAGCCTAAATCGCATATATGGATCGAATATTGGGAAGTATGATTGATGATTATACTTTATATAAGATTGTAGAAGGAATGATGATAATACTTTCTATGATCCTGATCTATCTTGGGATTCAAATAGCTCTGGCATGGAAATTCATACAGAAGAAAACTGCGAGATCTGATTCTATCTTATCAGAAAAAGACAGCTTCTTCAGAAGTTCTATCTTTATATTCATAGCAGGCTTTTTTATACTAATTCATGAATTGTTTGAAGGTCTTGAAAAGGATGCTCCTGATTTTGTGACATATGAGATATTTGAACTCATTGCAATTTCAGGTTTTGTCCTATTTCTCAATGAATGGAATAAGATATTCAAGAAAATGAAAAATGACCAACAGGACAAGTAATTTCAAAATTAGTGTAGCTCTTTATTCCTCACGTTCTTTCTCGCGTTCCCTCTCCTTTACCAGAATATCTACTACTGATGGATCAGAAAGTGTAGTGATATCACCAAGGTCATGGATATCACCCGATGCGATCTTTCTTAGAATTCGCCTCATGATCTTGCCAGAGCGCGTCTTGGGAAGTGCTTCTGCAAATTGCAGCTTTTCAGGCTTTGCTATAGGTCCTATAGAATTTCTAACATGGGACAAAAGCTTTGCTTTCAGGTCGGAAGTCTTTGTGACACCTTCTTTGAGCGTAACAAAGGCATAAACCGCTTCGCCTTTTATAGCATGGGGATAACCAACGACCGCAGCTTCCGCTACTGCATTATGGGAAACAAGTGAACTTTCTATTTCCGCAGTTCCAAGCCTGTGTCCTGAAACTTTTATCACATCATCTATTCGTCCCATTATCCAGAAATATCCGTCCTCGTCTATCCTGGCGCTATCACCTGTCTGGTACAATCCAGGGAACTGCGAAAAATATTTATCAATAAATCGTTCATGGTTGCCATAAACGGTTCTCATCATCCCTGGCCAGGGTTTCTTGATAACAAGTTGACCCCCTTCATTGACACTGGCCTGAGTCCCATCCGGTTTTACTACCATTGGAACGATCCCGGGAAATGGAAATGTTGCAGAACCTGGTTTGAGCGGTGTTGCGCCCGGAATAGGGGTGATAAGGACCCCTCCTGTTTCAGTCTGCCACCATGTATCGACGATAGGACACTGCTTGTTCCCGATCACATTATGGTACCACATCCATGCTTCGGGATTTATGGGTTCTCCCACCGTACCCAGAAGTCTCAGGCTTGATAGATCTCTTCTGTTTGGCCATTCATCCCCACTTCTCTCAAGCGCTCTTATGGCAGTGGGGGCTGTGTAGAATATATTCACTTTATACTTCTCAATAAGTTCCCAGAACCTGTCAGGTTCAGGATAATTCGGGATACCTTCAAACATTAGACTTGTGGCTCCGCTTGCAAGGGGGCCATAAACGATGTAGCTGTGCCCTGTTATCCAGCCGATGTCTGCTGTGCACCAGTATAAATCTTCATCCCGGTAATCAAATATCCATTTAAAAGTCTGCATGACATAAAGGAGATAACCCGCGGTCGTGTGAAGAACACCTTTTGGTTTACCTGTGCTTCCGCTTGTGTAAAGAATGAACAGCGGATCCTCCGCATCCATCACTTCAGGTTCACACTCCGTAGAAGCGTCCTTCATTTCTTCATGCCACCACAGATCCCTTCCGGGTTTCATAGTCACTTCAGACCCGGTACGATCGAATACAACCACAGTATTTACAGTGTTCCTATCGATCCGTTCCAATGCCCTGTCAACATTTTCTTTAAGGGGTATCTTCTTTCCACCCCTCATACCTGCGTCCGCTGTAATTACAAATGAACATGCGCTGTCGTGTATTCGGTCACTGAGCGAATCAGCGCTGAATCCGCCAAATACAACATTGTGAATGGCTCCGATCCTTGCGCAGGAAAGCAACGAGATCACAAGTTGCGGGATCATTGGCAGGTAGATCGCAACCCTGTCTCCTTTTTTTACACCTTTTCTCTTCAAAACGTTCGCAAATTTACAGACCTCCCTGTGTAATTGTTCGTATGTGAAACTCTGCATTTCACCGCCATCCCCTTCCCACTTTATGGCGATACGGTCTCCCCATGCTGGAAGATGCCTGTCAAGGCAATTAACTGAAGCATTTAGTTTTCCGCCTTCGAACCAGCGACAAATAGCCTTTCTGGCATCCCAGTAATGAACTTTATCCCACTTTTTAGACCATTCAAGTTGCAGTGCCTGCTGCGCCCAGAATGATTCCGGATCGTTGATGGATCTTTTATATATTTGTCCATACTCTTCAAAGTTTTTTATAATAGCTTTTTTACTAAATTCTGAAGGTGGATAGAAGATACGTTTTTCTTCTAGTAAAGATTCTATTGAATTTTCAGACATATCAGTTAACCTGCCTTATCTAGATTTAGTTTATTAATTAAAATAGATTTTCCAGTTTTCCTGACGAAATATATTCTATGATTTCTAAATATGGGTGTATAATGTAATATTTTCATTAAAAAACTGTGAATATCTGTGTTAAGCAAAAATAAAGGTCACCCCCACATTTCCACTGGAGAAATATTACACGTAAAAATATCAATTTAAATTAAATAATAAAGTATTATATCTATTTATATACTAAATAAATACATTAAATAACTTTATTTCTAAAAATAATCTAAAATTGCTCTTTATTTATTAAAAATGATGAAAAACCGTTATTTCTACTGAAAGTATAAATACAATTAAGAATATCTGTTCACATGCGTTCACAAACATGAACTACAATTACAGGAAAGGAGACGTCGGAGGGGAAATCCGCATGTGAAGCTGCCTGTCTCGATGGGTGGGCAGCTCTCCAATATTTTGAGGATTATGAAAATAAGTCTTGAGATCGAAGGAAAAAATTCAGGTAGTATTAATTATAAAGGTCCAGATTGCATTGATCTTGCAGTCGCTTATCTTAATTCGATCGAAGCCGATGAAGTACGGGTACGCATAGCTAGAGATGACGGGGCAAAAGCAGATGCGGAATTTGAGGGTGAATTCCCGGTAGTATCAGCCACAAAATTCATCCTCTCGGTTTCGGGGAAAAATGCACCAATACATCATACGGCAGCGATCCAGGAAATAATTAGTGGATCAGGGACTCTTTCAATAAAAGAAAGACTTGAGATGTTCCTGAGATTTGAGTATCCAGGTATATGGTTCTCTTCACTTGATGTGAAAAGACAGTATGAGAATGTTTATGGCAAAATAGGGTTGAGCACGGTTTCAACATACCTGGCAAGGATGTGCCATGAAAACATATTAATAAGAAGGGGAAATCGGAACCAGAGGGAATACCACTTCAAGGAACAAAGTATTCTGGGCCAGAATATGCAAGTCGGTCTCGTAAAATGATAACAAGTATTAAATTGAGAAAATATCAGAATAATTGAAACTTACCAAAATATGGAGGGGTGATGAGCTGACCCTTTTCTGTTACCCAGGGCATGTAGCACCCTCGCAACACATACTGTGTGTTGACTTGCTACAAATTGCACTCCCATGCTTTCTTTCGGCATCCGTTTGAAAGTAATCCCAGTCAAGCCACTTCCTTTTAAACCTTGTATGGTTACAGGGTAATTACACCCGGGAAACCTGGAAATTTAATTATTTTCCAGTATGGTTCTTCTGGCGATTCCTCGCTCGCTCATCAAAGCGTGCCCCACATCACTTTTCATTCGTGTTGTGGCAAATGTGAATATTCTTTTTGTATGGTAAATAGTTATTGATAACCAAATTGATAACTAACATGGTATAGATTAATCAGTTTGAATTATTAATATCATATTTATTCAATTAACAGTGATCCCCAATACCTTCAAAAGGTCTTCTGCAATTTCAATGGATTCTTCCTTTGTTTTTGTTTTAATGATCATCCTTCCGCTGGGATATAATGAAACTTCTACCCCTTTATGTTCAAGCAATAAAATGTGTTTGGTGGCCACTCTTGATTTTAAGACATTACTTATTTTGATAAGATCTATCCTGACATTGGTGCTCACTTCGAAAGCAGTTCTTCCTGAACAAACCCTTACTGAAATTACCATATTGATTTTATCGTGAGGTGCTATGGAAATATATAAGCATTCGTACAAACTCAATAAAAAGATATAATGGGCAGAAATACATTCACTTTATTCCTTTTCATATTATTTTTTGCTTATTCCGCGTCGGCAACTAATGATATCATTCTTAATGGAACAAGTTTTTATCTTTCGACGGGCGGATCCTATGTCCTTGCTCAGGGATATGTAATTACAATAAAAAGCGTAAGCAACGACGGCTCAGCCTGGATCGAACTGACATCGAAGGACGCCTACATAAAAAGCGAGATCATTCATATCAATGACCTTTTTACATATAATAAAACAAACAGGACAATTTTATCCATGAAGATCGATAATATATATTCAGGCTCGGATGATAAGAACCTTGTTTCCTTTTTTCCCGTATACCAGTATATGGATCCCGATAAGCCAGCCCCTGAAATAATAGAAATAACACCTGTCGAGACACAAGTCCAGGAAAATGAAAACTTCCTGCAGAGGAAAGACGATCCAGAAGCAGGGATCCTAGTAATTGGCGTTCTTTTTATCCTGTTCATGTCTTATATAATTTACAAATTATGGTGACAAAATGAAAGTATTAAAAAAAGGACTGCGCTTCAATGAAGGTGAGATCTCTCTTATGATGGAATCACTGGATGACCTCTGGCACCTGAAATATATCCTCGAACCGCAAGATCTGGTTTATTCATTCACAAAACGCAGGATCGAAGGAGCTACCGATAAAATAAGACCTGAAAAAGCGGATAAGAAAACCGTCCGTCTTGGCATTTTGGTGGAGAAGGTGGAATTTCACAAGTTCTCAAACCGTCTTCGTGTACACGGCACAATCGCCGAAGGGATAGACATAGGTGCATACCATACCCTTAACATCGAAGAGGGCACCGATATTTCTATAATTAAGAAATGGAAGAATGATCAGCTGGAAAGAGTACGGGAAGCAGAGATCGCATCAAAACGCCCAAAAGTAATAATCGCAACGATAGAAGAGGGAGAGGCATCCATAGGAATGGTGCGCCAGTTCGGGGTGGAAGAATCCTCATCCCTGAGGCAGTCCCTTGGTAAAGGGGAAGGAAATAATAGGAATGAATTTTTTGGTGAACTTGCTTCACAATTAAAATGGGCGGCTGAAAAAGTGGATGCGGTCATAATAGCAGGACCAGGATTCACAAAAGAGGATTTTCTTGAATTCATACGAACAAGGGAACCCGAACTTACTAAAAAGTCCGTTCTAGAGGATACAACTTCTATTGGGATATCGGGATTCCAGGAAGTTTTAAGGCGCGGAGCAGTCGATCGGATCATGGAAGAATCAAGGATCGGGCGTGAAGCAATACTTATCGAGGAATTGATGAAAGAGATATCGATGAATGGAAAAGTATCCTATGGGGCGAAAGATGTCAGGAACGCCCAGTCCCTTGGCGCCATTCACACACTTTTGATAACTGATGAACTGCTTCGCACCGAGCGTGAAGGCACCTCCATCGATGGCTTCCTGAAGGATGTAGAGCATTCGCAGGGAAAGATCGTTGTATTTAGCACAGAGTTTGAACCCGGAAAAAAACTCGACTCCCTGGGCGGCATTGCAGCCCTGTTGCGATTCAGGGTGAACCCATGAAAAAGATCGGCATATCCATGACAGATCCGACAGATTGGACTTGTGTCGCTTTACAAAACTCCATCCGGAGATCCGGGATGGAACCACTAATGTTAAGCCTTGGTGATGCAACATCAAGAATTGCATCCGACAAGCTATATTCAGGGAATATCGATCTTGCCGACCTTGATGCAATTATAGTAAGAGATCTTGGGTCATCAACAAAGAATGATGTTTCTTTCAGGTTCGATATCCTGTGCCAGCTTGAAGAGATGGGGGTAGCGATTATCAATTCCCCGGATTCAATAGCAAAAGCTGCCAATAAATATGTTTCGAGTTACATCTTCCAAAAAAATGGGATTACTACTCCTGCTACCATTGTAACGAATTCTCTCAAAGAGGGGATTGTTGCATTGACTACATTTGGTACCGCGGTTTCGAAGCCGGTTTTTGGGTATAAAGGGATCGGGGTTGAATGTTTAAGGAACAATGACAAAGGGAGATCCAGACTAATGGAAATAATGAAAACTAATGGCCTGGTATATCTCCAAAAATTCATAGCCAATCCAGGAAGAGATGTCAGGGTATTCATTGTTAATAATAAAGTCGCGGGGTCAATATACAGGATAGCGCCTGAAGGGAACTGGATCAACAACCTGAGCCAGGGTGGAACTGCAAAACCCTGTACATTGACCGCGAAGCAGGAGAAATTAAGCCTGAAGGCTTCAAAAGCCATCGGAACGACATATGCAGGTGTGGATATAATAGAAGGTGACAGGCCTTATGTTATTGAGATCAACGGAACGCCTTCTGGTAAGGGGATATTTGACGCAACTGGAGTGGATGTTACAGTTGGGGTCGTAGAATATTTGCTTGACCTGGTAAAATAATTTTTTTATAAATAATCATATTACCAGCCGAAACATTTATTATAATAATTATCATAATTAGTTGGATAAGGAAGGTTGATATCATGGATATTACAGGACAATTTATTATTGCAAAATTTTTAGAGTCATACATATTTATATCATACTTATTTTTTTTCTTTCTTTCTATTCAAACAATCATCTTATGGAATAATGTTGACAAGGAAAAAAAACAGTTGATAGTGACAGATTCATTTGTACAAAGAAACTGCATGTATGCATCATTTTTAAGCGTGATCATTATATTGTTTGGTTTCTTTGAATATATGATACATATTGATACGTATTTTGGTTTATTTAATTTGCTGGTTCCCGGAGTACTTGTATTATTCTCATTTGAATGGTACAGCAGATTGAAACCATACGTGAGTAAATTATTGCCAGTGGAACTTACTGATTTTAACAGTCTTTCAAAAGGCAATTGATATATTCGTATGAAAGTATTTTTTTTTTTGCATCTTTTTTTGCCAAATCATTATATACTTCTTATTCATTTAAGGCGCAAAGTACGATGCGTATATATTACGCAAGGTGAAGTCGATCAAAGTCGGATTTGATGAATTGCAGGGCCAATGCGTTTTCGTAAGCCCATAAATGCGTGTAAGTCAAAATCTATTTGTGAAGACATATTTGCAATTACCTTTTTCGGGTTTGCAACTTGCAGTAAAAATACTCCCACGTATTAAATTAATATTGTAGACAAAGGAGGAAACAAATGTCACATCCGCACAGACCAAGACGTGGATCTATCGCATATAGTCCCCGTGTTAGAGCAAATAGCGAAGTAGCCCGTGTGAGAGCATGGCCTGTACAAAAAGAGGCAAAACTGTTAGGATTTGCAGGATACAAGGCCGGTATGACACATATCATAATGAAAGACGAGATCCCGAACAGTTTAACGAACGGGATGGAAATTTCAGTTCCCGTCACCATTATGGAAGTTCCTGCAATGAAAGTTGCAGCAATACGGCTATACAAGAATACAACTTATGGGGCATCTGCAATAGCAGAAGCATGGACGACCGATCTTGACAAAGAACTCAACAGGGCAATTACCATACCCAAGAAAAATGATCTTCCAGCAGCAATTGCCAAGATCGAACAGCTAATAAAAGACGGGATCGCAAAAGATATCAGGTTAGTAATGTACACGATGCCTGAGAAAGTCACAGGTACACCGAAGAAAAAACCTGAGATCATGGAGAATAATATCGGTGGAACAGATCTGATGGCTCGCTTCCAGTATGCCAAAGGTCTCCTTGGAAAAAATATCAGTATTAACGATGTTTTCAATAATGGTGATGTAATAGATCTCGTCGGAATAACAATAGGAAAAGGAAACCAGGGGCCAGTAAAACGATGGGGTATACAGCTTGCAAAGAACAAACACTCAAGAGCAGGAAGTGTAAGACAGATCGGCACACTTGGACCATGGCATCCATCGCATGTTAGCTGGAGAGTACCACAGCAGGGACAGACAGGATACCACCAGAGAACAGAATTCAACAAACGGATCATGCAAATGGGCAAAGACGGAAAGGCTGTGACCCCTGAAGGTGGATTTTTGAATTATGGAATTGTCAGGAATGATTACGTAATTATCAAGGGAAGCATACCTGGACCCGTCAAGAGACTGGTACGAATGAGACCCGCGATCAGACCAAAGAAACAATCACAGGGCCAGGCACCTGAAATAACGTATATAAGCCTTGAATCAAAGCAGGGGTAATACCATGGATTTGAATATAATAGACTTATCAGGAAATTCTACGAAAAAAATCACTTCAAAACTATTTGATGAGCCGTACCGCCCTGATCTTATAAAAAAGGCAGTGCTTGCGGCACAGGCAAATCGCATGCAGCCCTATGGGCCGCATATGTATGCAGGCTTAAGGACTTCAGCAGAAGGCTGGGGCCCTGGAAGAGGCGTATCACGTGTTGCCAGGATCGCAAATGGCAGTAAGGCAGCAAGGATACCGCAGGCCGTTAAAGGCAGGCAGGCACATCCCCCCAAACCAGAAGCTGACAGGACTGAAAAGATCAATGACAAGGAACGCAAGAAAGCAATAAGATCAGCACTTGCAGCAACCGGAAATATTGAACTTGTAAAAAAGAGAGGGCACAGATTCACTGCATCATTGCCTCTTGTAGTTACTGATGACTTTAGCGAACTTGCAAAAACAAAAGATGTAAGATCATTCCTTGAGGCAGCTAATGTGTGGGATGATATCTTAAGAGCAAAACAAACAAGAGTCAGAGCAGGCAAAGGAAAATTGCGGGGAAGGCGATACAAACAACCAAAGAGCATTCTGTTCGTAACAGCGCAGGACAGTAATGTCGTAAAGGCAGCACGCAATCTTGCCGGTGTCGATGTGATCAATTATGACCAGCTCAATGCTGAATTGCTGGCTCCCGGAACACATGCGGGGCGCCTGACAATATATACCGAGTCAGCAATATCAAAACTCGAGGAGGCAATGGAATGATACAGCATCCATTCGTAACAGAAAAAGCAACCCTGATGGCTGAAAAGGACAATGTCCTCCAGTTCATCGTTGATGTCAATGATACAAAACCAAAAGTGAAAAGAGAGATAGAATCACTCTTTAATGTAAAGGTAGAACGCATCAATATAATGATGACAATGAAAGGAAAAAAGAAAGCTATAGTGAGTTTCTCAAAACCAAATACCGCAACGGAACTTGCTTCAAGGCTGGGAATATTCTAAAGGTGAGAAAATGGGAAAAAGAGTAATGGGTCAAAGTAGGGGAAAAGGATCTCCTACATATACAGCACCGTCTCATAAATTCAAAGCAAATCTCGAACACTTGAAGGTTGTAGAAGGGATTGTTAGTGGAAAAGTGCTTGAAATCATACATGATACTGCACGTTCTGCACCGATAGCACGCATTTCATTCAGTAATGGCGAAGAAAGGCTGATGCTTATTCCGGAAGGAACAGAAGTGAACCAGGTGATCCAGTGTGGCATATCCGCACCAGTAGAGCCCGGAAATACGCTGGTACTTGCCGAGATACCTGAAGGAATACCGATCTGTAATGTAGAATCACAGCCTGGCGATGGCGGGAAATTTGCCCGCGCCAGTGGTATGTATGGCATACTTGTAGCGCATGATGCGGGCAAGACGATCGTACAGCTTCCAAGCGGTGAAATGAAATGGCTGAATCCAAAATGCAGGGCGACCATCGGCGTCGTTGCAGGAAGTGGAAGGACAGAAAAACCATTCGTCAAGGCAGGAAAGAAATTCTACAGGATGAAAGTAAGGGCACGCAAATGGCCAAGAAGCAGAGGCGTAGCGATGAATGTGGTCGACCATCCATTCGGAGGCGGAGGACGCCAGCACCCTGGAAGACCAAAGACAGTAGCAAGAGGAACACCGCCAGGAAGAAAAGTCGGTTCTATTGCTGCAAGAAGAACAGGATACAAGAGGTGAGTTAAATGGCAAGACGGGAATCATCAAAAATACCAAAGAGAAAGGGTGAATTTACCTTCAGAGGAAAATCCCTTGAGGAATTGAAAAAGTTAAGTCAGGATGAGTTCGCACTTCTTGTTCCTTCAAGACAGCGCCGGACTTTGCAGCGTGGACTATCCGAGGATCATAAGAAATTACTGCATAAGGTCAAAATAAGAGACCCGAATATCAGGACACATTTGCGTGATATGATAGTCCTGCCAGATATGGTCGGACTGAAAATATCGATCCACAGTGGCAAAGACTTCATGCCAGTAGACATTCTTCCAGAAATGATGGGGCATTATTTCGGGGAATTTGTGCTGACACGTAAGAAAGTATCTCACGGTGCAGCAGGTATAGGCGCAACAAAATCAAGCAAATTCGTTCCATTGAAGTGATATATATGAAATTAAATTTTTCTATTGAACCATCACCTGAAAAAACATCAAAGGCTATGGGAAAAGAACTTCATATTTCAAGAAAACAGGCACATGAGCTCGCTACAGCGATCAAGGGCATGAATCTTGAAATAGCACAGAAATTTCTTGAAAATGTAGCGGTACTAAAACAGGCTGTACCATATAAAAGATATGTACGAAATGTACCTCACAAGAGGGGAATGGCTTCTGGAAGATACCCCCAGAAGGCTGCAAAGGAATTCCTAAAAGTCTTAAAAAATGCCCAGAGTAATGCCACTTATAAAGGGCTTGATCCGGAAACAATGAGGATCACTCATATAGCGACCAAGAAAGGGCATACTTATATGGGGCAATACCCCAGGGCACAGGGAAGAGCTACGCCAAAAAGAGGGGAAACCGTTACCGTGGAAATGATCGCTGAGGTGCAATAATGGGCGTTGAAAGAAAATTCGTTAAACTTGGATATGACAAAACCCAGCTGGCTGAATACTTTTCCAAGCAACTGGAAAGGGCAGGGTATGGAGGCATGAATATCAACAGGACCCCAATGGGCACCCAGGTGACTATATTTGCTGAAAAACCAGGCATGATCATCGGCAAAGGTGGAAGAACGATCCATAAGCTCACACACGATCTTGAAGCAGTATTCAAAGTGGATAATCCTCAGATCGATGTCCAGGAAGTAAAGATCCCTGAGCTGAATGCACAGATGATGGCATCAAGACTGGCTGGAGCTATTGAACGCGGCTTATATTTCAGGAAAGCAGGCCATAACATGCTTCGAAGAATAATGGAATCCGGAGCACTTGGATGTGAGATCGACATTGCAGGCAAATTAACAGGCCCAAGAAAAAGAACTGAAAAGTTCGTAGCAGGTAATATGCTTCATGCAGGTAACCCGGCAATGGAGCTTGTTGATAAAGGCTTTGCAGTTGCCATAAAGAAACTCGGGGTTATCGGATGTCGCGTAAGGCTGATCCGACCTTCGGTCAAGCTTCCGGGAAGGTTCAAAACAGTAGAATATACTGCTCCCCAGGAACTTGTTCCAGCCGCAAAGAAACCGGAAGGCATAAAAGAACTCGTAAAGTCTGCCCCGACACCAGTACCTGAAATCAATAAACCAGCACCTCAGGCCACAAAGGAAAAAGTTCCGGAAGAAGGTCATTCAGGTAATATTGAAGAACGAATGCATGGCGATGTTCTTGAACATAAACATTCCGAGTATGATTACTGGCACCCGGCGTCACGAACCCATAAGCAGGAGGAATGAACAATGGCGATATTAAGATCTGAAGAAGTCAGAAAAATGAATTCGGATGAAAGACAGGATGAACTTGACAAACTTGTGATGGAACTAATAAGGGAACGCGCCATAACTTCAGCAGGCGGCGCCCCTGAAAGTCCAGGCAAGATAAAAGAGATCAGAAGAACGATCGCACGGATAAAAACGATCCAGACGGAGTCTGCGAAATAATGTTGCTGACACCACAGAATATCATACACCATGAACTCATAGGTCTTGATACCAAGGTAGTGTACAGCTCAAATAATTCCCTCATCGGAATAGAGGGAAGAATAGTCAATGAAACAAAAAACCTATTGACAATAGGAACTGATGCACAGGAAAAAAAAATCCCCAAATCCTGTTCATCTTTCATATTCACCATTCCATCGGTCAATGGCAAACGTTACTTGCCTTTGACAATAAAAGTCGATGGAAGATTATTGCTCTCGCAACCCGAAAACAGAATACAGACAAAATTCAAGAAGAAATTCAGGAAATAAAGAGGTATAATAATGACACGTGATATTGGGTTGGATGTTCAACCACCAACAAAAGAATGCACAGACCCAAATTGTCCATTTCATGGAAGCCTGTCCGTAAGAGGCCAGGTCTTAAGTGGAGTGGTCGTAAGTAACAAAATGGATAAAACTGTCGTCGTGCAAAGAACCTATGTGAAAAAGAACATAAAATATGAGCGATACGAGAAAAGAAAATCTAAAATGCAAGCTCATAATCCCCCATGTATAAATGCAGTTGAGGGTGCAAAAGTAACGATTGCCGAATGTCGCCCTTTGAGTAAGACAAAATCCTATGTTATAGTTGAGGTGTCAAAATGAAGGGAATGAAAGCAAAGATCCCCCGCGCATTAAACACGGCGAGCCGAATGGAATGTGCCGATAATACAGGTGCCAGGATAGTAGAAGTCATATCAGTATTGAAATATCGCGGTGTCAGGAACAGATATCCTCGCGGCGGTATCGGGGATACTTTAATAGTAAGCGTTAAGAAAGGATCACCGGAAACCAGAAAACAGATTTTCAAAGCGGTCATAATACGCCAGAAAAAAGAATTCAGGCGACCCGATGGAATGAGGGTTTCTTTTGAAGATAACGCAGTAGTGATCGTAGATGATGAAGGTGTGCCAAAGGGTACTGAAATAAAAGGCCCTGTAGCCCGGGAAGCAGCGGAACGTTTCTCCAAAATATCATCCGCAGCTTCTATAATCGTGTAGGTGAGAAAATGGTATCAACACAACCAAGAAAACAGAGAAAATCAAGGTATCAGGCACCTTTCCATTTAAGACATAAATTAATGGGTGCGATGTTAAGCCCTGAGCTTCGGGAAAAACATAAGATCAAAAGCATTCCAGTCCGCACTGGAGATGTAGTAAAAGTAATGCGCGGAGATCATAGAGGAAAAGAAGGGAAGATCGCAGCGGTCAATCTTACAAGCATGACAATAACGGTCGATGGAGTAAGTGTTTCAAAATCAGATGGTACCGAAGTACCAAGACCCGTTCAACCTTCAAATGTGATGATAATGAAATTAGAGACCAAAGATGATATGCGCCTGGGTGATTAAATGGCAAGACATCAGAAAAGAATAGCTGCGCCAATATCATGGCCTATTGTAAGAAAAACGCAGCACTGGGTAGTTGGCGCTAATGCCGGAGCCCATTCAATGGAAACTGGTATTCCATTATTGATAGTTGTTCGCGACATTCTTAAAGTTGCAAACAATGCCAGGGAAGCCAAAACGATCATTAACGAGAAAAATGTCTGCATTGATGGCATTCCAAGAACAGATTATAAACATATGGTCGGGCTTTTCGATATTGTATCGATACCGGCTACCAATGAATATTATCGAGTCCTGCTGGATAACCACAACAGGTTCAAATTGTTCAAGGAAGACGCTGGTGCAGGAAAGTTATGCAGGATAAACAACAAGACGATCGTCAAGAATGGAGCAGTACAACTCAACTTGCATGATGGCACTAACATTCTTGCATCAAATGATTACAAGACCTTTGACACGATAATTCTTGATACTGAAAGAAATATCGTAAAACACATCGGGTATAAAACAGGAAATCTTGCAATGATCGTTGGCGGAGAACACTCTGGAGAGATCGGAAAGATAAAACAGATCCGAAAAGTTAGAGGTTCAGGGACGAACATGGTCGCCATATCAAGCGATAAAGAATTTGAAACTGTTGAAGATTATGTATATGTAATAGGTGAAAATAAGTCTGAAATAAAGGTGGTCTAAATGAATACAATGAGAACACCTTCGATCGAAAAAGTCACGGTACATATCTGTACAGGAGAATCTGGCGAGCGATTGACCAATGCAGAAAAACTGCTGGAGGCCATTGTTAAGCAAAAACCTGTAAGATCCATAGCCAAGAAGACCCTGCCGAATTTTTCTATAAAGAAACATGAACCGATAGGTTGTAAAGTTACTTTGAGGGGAAAACATGCACAGGAATTTCTTAAAACAGCATTAAAGATCATCGAGAATAGGATAAATGCTTCACAATTCGATGAGAACGGAAATTTTTCATTCGGTATAGAAGAACATACAGATTTTCCAGGAATGAAATACGACCCCACGATCGGCATTTATGGAATGGATATTAATGTAGCTTTAAAAAGAGCGGGTTACAGGATACGCACCCGCAAGATCGAGAGCCATAAAATATCCCATGAACACAGACTGAAAAAAGAAGACGCGATTTCTTTCGTTAAAGAGAAATACGCAGCGGAGGTAATTTAAATGGAAAGAAGTAATAAAAAATTTGGAGCCGGTGCCAATGCCTGTAAACGCTGCGGCAGGAAACAGGGGCTTGTCCGAAAATACGGATTATACCTCTGCAGACAGTGTTTCAGGGATACAGCATACCAGATGGGTTTTGAAAAATATACATAGGTGATTATAATGTTATTAGATCCACTTGCAGATGCATTATCAATAATAAAAAATGCAGAAATGACAGGCAAACCAGATTGCACCATCCGACCGGCATCAAAGCTTATAGGAAATGTGCTTAAAGTCATGAAAGAAAAAGGCTATATCGGCGATTTTGAACTCATGGATGATGGGAAATCTGGCATTTTTAAGGTACAGCTAAAAGGAAAGATCAACAAATGCGGAGTAATAAGGCCGCGACATGCCGTAAAGAATACCGACTTTGAGAAATGGGAGGAACGATACCTACCAGCAAAGGGCTTTGGCTCTATTATTCTGACGACACCTGATGGTGTAATGACTCACAATGAAGCCAGGGATAATGGTATTGGCGGACAATTACTCGCTTACGTTTATTAGGAGAAGAACATGGAATCAAAAAGAACAATCCAGATCCCTCAGGGCGTAAATATCAATATCGATATGGTAAATGTATCGATATCAGGCCCCCAGGGTCAACTCCAGAAAAAACTCTGGTATCCAGGAGTTGCCATAAAGAAAGCTGATTCAGAGGTTGTTGTTGAAACCAACAGCTCCAGAAGAGAACAGCTGGCGATCCTTGGCACTTATGAATCACATTTAAAGAATATGATCACGGGTGTTACCAAAGGATATGAATCAACAATGAAGATAGTATATTCACATTTCCCTATACAGATAAAGATCGAAGGGAACAAAGTTATCATAGGCAATTTCCTTGGTGAGAAAAAGGCAAGGAAGGCCAATATAATGGGAAGTACCAAAGTCATTTTAAAAGGTGACCAGGTAATACTCACCGGGATCAATAAGGAAGATGTAGGTCAGACCGCAGCTAACATCCGCCAGGCCACAAAGATCAGAAAATATGACCCCAGGGTGTTCCAGGATGGGGTTTACCTCGTGGAGCAGTAAGGACGGTGCAAATATGGAAGAAGAAGCAATAAAACAGCTTGCAACTATAGAAGGTGTTGGCAAATCAAAAGCGCAAATCCTTTATGATGCCGGATTCCAGACAATAGGATCTATAAAAAACGCAGACGAAATAGAGATCACTGAAATAAAAGGAATTGGCGAAAAACTTGGGAAGAGAATAAAAGCATCGGCTGACAGGATGGCTATAGAGGAAGAAACGGAAGGAGAAAAAACCGCACCAGCGATTGAAACTCCAAACATAGTCATTTCACTTGATACAGAAACAAAAAGACTCATGAATGTGAGAAAAACACAAAAAAGCAAGAAGCCCACCTTCAAGCAGACAGATTCTCACAAGAAGAAGAAACTTGCAGATCACTGGAGAAGACCGGATGGGATACATAACAAGACACGATATGGAAAGACTGGAAAATGTCCTCTTGTAGAAGCAGGATATGGAAGTCCGGTCGCAGTCCGTGGGCTTCATCCATCAGGTTTTGAAGAGGTCATTGTAAATAATGTCAATGATCTTGGATGTATTAAGATCGACAGGCAGGCTGCCAGGATAGGCAGGACAGTAGGTTCAAAAAAACGTGTCGATATTGAAAATAAAGCTGCAGAACTGGGATTAAAGATATTGAACCCCATGAGGAAGGTAGAATAAAATGACAGATCTTGCAAATCAAAGACGACTTGCGGCTGAGGTTATGGACATCGGGGTCAACCGCGTATGGATGGATCCTGAAGCTTACAAAGATATATCACAGGCCCTTACAAGGGAAGATATCCGCAACCTGATCACTGAAAAGAAGATCGCAAAAAGAGCGATCCTGGGAGTTAGCCGCGGCAGGGCAAGAAAAGCTGATGAAGCCCGGTCATACGGGCACAGGAA
Source organism: Candidatus Methanoperedens sp. (assembly GCA_026552975.1). Classification (GTDB taxonomy): domain Archaea; phylum Halobacteriota; class Methanosarcinia; order Methanosarcinales; family Methanoperedenaceae; genus Methanoperedens. The sequence continues at coordinate 79,657 of JAPMTR010000065.1, read as the reverse complement.
AGGACATGGCTCAAGATCAGGGGCAAAAGGCGCGAGGAACCCCAAGAAGGAACAATGGATGAAAAAGATCCGTGCATTGCGCAGCCAGCTTCGGGAAATGAGAGAAAATAAGTCAATAGAAGTTCCTATGTACAGGAAATTATACCGCAAAGCCAAAGGCGGAGAATACAGGAGCAGGGCACATCTTGTTGCTCACATAGAACAGCTCAAAGCTAAGGAGGCCTGAACATGGCGACAGGATCAAGATACAGGGTAAAATTTAGACGAGTGAGAATGGGCAAGACTGATTATCGTGCAAGAAAACAATTGCTGATATCAAGAAAACCCAGACTCGTAGTCAGGAAAAGCCTGAAAAATACACAGATCCAGATCATAGTACCTGAACAATCAGGAGATATGACACTGGTTTGTGCCAATACTCAGGATCTGAAAAAATACGGCTTTACAGCCCCAACTGGTAATATTACATCCGCTTATCTGGCAGGATTATTGCTCGGTTACAGGGCTAAGAAAAAAGGTCAAACTGAAGCAATAGCAGACCTTGGATTATATCATACAACGAAAGGTGGACTTCTGTATGCTGCTATAAAAGGTGCTGTGGATGCAGGCCTTGAAATACCACATGACCCGAAAATATTTCCGACACAGGACAGGATCATGGGTAAGCATATTGATACATACAGGAAGACCAATATCGCAGAACAGTTCACGGCTGTGAAACAAAAAATTGAGGGCGAATTCAGGTGAGTAATATGAGAGATAAAGGATTTGAACAACCAAAAGCAGAATGGATCCCTCAGACAAGACTGGGCGCACTGGTCAAAGAGGGACATGTCACGACCATGGGTGAGGCCCTTGCATCAGGATTACCGATCAGGGAGTCCCAGATCGTGGACGCATTGCTTCCAGAGATAAGGGATGAAGTTCTGGACATAAACATGGTGCAGAGAATGACTGACTCCGGAAGAAGAGTTAAATTCAGAGCAACTGTCATCGTGGGCAACGGCGATGGTTTCATCGGGATCGGTGAAGGAAAAGACGTACAGGTCGGAGTTGCCATCAGAAAAGCCATCGATACGGCAAAAATGAACATAGTCGCTATCAAACGCGGTTGCGGCTCATGGGAATGCGGATGCGGGCAAGGACACACCGTACCTTTTGAGGTAGATGGAAAAGCTGGAAGCGTGGAAGTAAAGTTGTTGCCAGCCCCAAGAGGGCTTGGTCTTGCTTCAGGCGGAACAGCAAAAAAGGTGCTTGAGATCGCAGGTATCAAGGATGTCTGGACAAAAGTGAGCGGTGAGACGAGAACAACGCTGAATTTTGCAAGAGCGACATTTGATGCTCTTATAAGAACAACGACCATGAAGGTGTAAAAAATGTTAGCTGTAGTAAAACTTCGCGGAGAAGTAAAAACCAGAGGGGATATCAAGGATACACTGAGAATGTTACGCCTTGATAGGGTAAATCATTGTGTGGTAGTTCCTGAGAATCCGACATATAAGGGAATGATCCATAAGGCAAAGGATTACGTCGCATGGGGAAACATAACCCCTGAAATGCTTGCGCAGATGCTTGAAAACAGAGGCAAACTTGAAGGCGGGGATGACCTGACAGAGGAATACCTGAGCGCGAACACCAATTTCAAATCCTTTAATGAGCTGGCAAAAGCAATTTGCGATGGGACCATATCATTTTCAGATGTTCCTAAATTAAAACCAGTCTTTCGCATGCATCCGGCAAGGAAAGGCTTAAAGGGTACCAAAAGGACCTTCCAGGAAGGAGGAGACCTTGGATTCCATGGCGATGAGATCAATACCCTGTTGAATAAAATGAGGTAATATCATGAGTAAAGAGAAAACAAAGAAATTCAGGGGATCAAGGTCATGTGGCGGAGGCACGCATAAGAACAGAAGAGGCGGAGGTAGCCGTGGAGGACGAGGGAACGCGGGAACATGCAAGCATCACTTCGTTCGATCAATGCAGCGAGGCTTATTGTTTGGAAAACATGGTTTCAAACGCCCCCAGTCCGTTACATTTGATGATATCATTGTAAATATTGGAGAGATCGATGAAGCCGCCGAGGGACTCGTATTGGATGGACTTGCAGAAAAGAAGGGCAATTCATATCACATAGACCTTGGCAATATCGGCATAGATAAAGTGCTTGGAAGCGGAAAAGTAACAAAATCCCTGTTCATAACTGCATCTGAATTTTCATCTGTCGCAAGACAGAAGATCGAAGAAGCGAAAGGACAGGCAATAGCTCCAGTTGAATCAGAAACTCCAGAATAAGAATAATAAATTTAAATCAAGAGTAATATAATATGGCATTTGAAAGTCTTGCACCTCTATTGAACCGCCTTCCTGCGGTGAAACGACCGGAAGGTCATGTGCATTTCAAGAAAAAACTTGGATGGACATTAGGGATACTTGTCCTGTATTTCGTACTGGCAAATATTCCTTTATTCGGGCTTGATAAAAACTCGATAGACCTTTTTGAACTTTACAGGGCATTCTTTGCCGGAGCATCAGGTTCGCTGATGGTCCTGGGAATAGGTCCTATAGTCACGGCTTCAATAGTACTGCAGCTGCTTGTCGGTGCAAATGTCATAAAAATGGATCTTACAAATCCACATCAGCAGGCTATTTTCCAGGGATTGCAGAAACTGATGGTCTTTGTAATGGTTATTCTGGAAGCTCTCCCCCAGATACTTGGCGGCTTCATGAAAGCAGACGCTGCGCTTGCGGGAACTCTCGGCGTAAGTGTAAGCTTTATCACGTTCCTGTTATTCATACAGGTATGTGTTGGTGGCATTCTCATTCTGTATATGGACGAGATCGTTTCCAAATGGGGTATAGGCTCAGGCGTAGGAATGTTCATTATCGCAGGTGTATCCCAGCAGATAGTTCAGGGTATATTTAACTGGAAAACAGATAATGCTGGAGCACCTATTGGAATCCTTCCTAAATGGGTATGGATGGCAGGTCCAACATCAGGTATTGATATGAATTATATTCTAGGCAATCCCGTGGTTTTCCTGTATAGCGCAGGAATACTTGCGTTGATAAGTACGGTACTCATCTACCTCATGGTAGTATATGTTGAAAGCACAAGAATTGAGATACCACTTGCCCACGCAGCGGTAAGAGGCGCAAGGGGTCGATTCCCGGTAAAACTCATTTATGCAAGCGTTCTGCCAATGATCCTTGTAAGGGCATTGCAGGCAAATATCCAGATGGTAGGTCTTATATTGTCAAGCAGGGGAGTAAAATTCCTTGGGACATACGAACAGGGAACACCTGTTGGCGGTCTTATGTATTATCTCTCTCCCATTAACGGGCCAAGCGATTGGATCCCTTCTCTCCTTGGACCAAGGTTCACAAGCCTGGGAGTTCCAGAACCTGCAATGTGGCAGATAATCCTGCACGTTTTCACTGATGCTTTCATGCTTATAATCGGTGGCATAATCTTTGCGTTATTCTGGATAGAGACTACAGGAATGGGAGCAAAGAACGTAGCAGAAAAGATCCAGAATTCTGGAATGCAGATCCCCGGATATCGCCGAAGCGCAGGTACGCTTGAGCGTGTAATGCAGCGGTATATTCCCAAAGTAACAGTGATCGGCGGAGCATTCATAGGCGCCCTTACGCTTATCGCAAGTCTTCTGGGCACACTCGGAGGCGCGGGCGGAACAGGATTATTGCTGACCGTAAGCATCATGTACAGGCTGTATGAAGATATCGCCAGCCAGCAGATGATGGAAATGCACCCGATGATGAGAAGCTTCTTCGGGAAGGAATAGATCTAAAAATTGAAGAATAAAACAGCGAACTAAAACAAACTCCAACGAACTCTATGGTGTGAGTTCGTTGGTTCTTACCAGTTCGTTGTTAATTTGTTGACCTGGAATCTGGCCAGATCACTTATGAAAAATGATCTCAGTGATTTGAGTAATTTGCTCTTTTGAAAGCGATATCTTTGCTTTGATGTGTTTAAATTCAGGGATCCCTTTTCCTTCAGTCTCATCTGAAATAAGACAGTTCGACCATGGGCTGTTCACCATGAAAGCCACTCCTCCCGGCTCATTCTTTTTGGATTCTTTTACTTCTACGATAACGCTTCCATAGGTATTTGATAATTTCACATGATCCCCGGATTTGAACTCCATTTTTTTAAGATCATTTTTACTCATTGTAATGACAGCCGAGAGTTTCTTATATTCCTCGCCAAATCTGTCGGTTTCAAGGGCTTCAACCTGGAAGATATCCCGATATGTAGTAATTAGTATATCAAATTCAGGATTTTTCAGGAATTTCCCAATATCTATTCCCATTATATTGCTCCCATTAACTGTTTTATGACGTCTTCGTCGCTTCGGTAATTATTTTCAATGATCTTCTTAAGGGTGATCACTTTTCCATCCATCCTCACCGCACTTCCTGCCGATTCCACACCTGTTGCAGCGCATGGGATATTAACTGATGAGATCTTTGAAGTAAAGGTCTGGCACGGGTCGATACAAATAACAGGTATAGATGAAAGATGAGAAAGAACACTGCGGGGAAGACTCAGGACTGGATCAGAACCCACGACAACTAGGGCGTCTATACTTTTATTCTTGAGCGCCTCAATGAGGGCATATTTATTATCCTGCACTCCTTTTTCATCAAACTTTACCCTGTTGACATAACCTGTTTCCTTAAAGAGCGCTTCGTTTAAGCCTCGCATGTTATAATGGCCTACCATAGGCATTATACTGAATTTTGGAAGCATATTTGCAAGTTTAGTTAATATTTCAAAGTCGTTTTTTATTGAATACATTAGCCCGATGCCAACAAAGATCGCACCGAATTGTGCTTTTTTCAGGACGCCTGCAAGCTCAAGCATATTTTTAGCGTCATTTACAGGCGCTTTTCCTGATAGCGCTTCCATTAAGGCAAGAATGAATTCCCGGTCACCCTTTGGGTTTATCCTGTAAAAATGCTTTTTGCATATCTTTGCAGTATTTGATTCCCGCACGTCTATGGCTATTGCCAGTCTGTCTTCCTCATATCCGCGCTGGCGTGATTCCCCGCGGGGAAAATATGAGAACCGCGATAGATGGCGGGGGTGTGAGTCCTGAGCGTCAGATCCCCAGTAAACCAGGACATCCGCTTTGTTCCTTATATCGTCAAGGGAACAGGTCTTTAGCTTTTTCTGGAGAATTATTTCCATGAGAAGTCCCTGGCAGAATGAAGAGGTATCATCTATGACCGCATGTATTTTTTGGGCAAACTGGATCCCCTGTACCTGGGCCTCGCAGCTTGAGTTGTCAAAACCAAAGATCATGGGAGACTTTGCGTTCCTGAGGAGCTCAGCTGCTTTCTTGATAGAGCTTTCAACGTCCGAAGGTTTCTGGTCAATGGACGGGACAAGCCTGTTCGCGCAGCCCTTGATCCTGGCGGCGCCCCTTCTGCAGGCGTTCTTTGTCCCTTTGATCTTATTATCTTCAATGATCGCTTCAATATCCTCGCATAATAGTGAGCATCCGGTACATGTAAGCATTAGATCACCTAAGCAAATTCGATAGCCCCTGTGGGGCATGGATCAATACAGGCATAGCATAATACTTTATTTTTCCCAAAGCGGCGGCATTCCTGTACATTTGATGCTATGACTTTTCCCTCAACTACTTTGAAGATCACCCTGTCATTGGTTGGAGCGCAGCCCATTCCTGCGCCATGAGGGTCGTTGGCAACGTCAACAGGACAGGCCACAACACAATTCCCGCATCCTGTGCACAGTTCGGGATGTACTATCATTCCAGTTTCCGACGCACCGGCTGAAGGCAAAAGAAGTGAATCAAGCTTTTCTTTCTGTTTTTTGAAATTTTCTTCAAGGATCGGGGTACATTCAACCAGCTTCTTTCTTCTTCCCAGCAATGAAACCGCAAAAGCCATGCATGTTGAATCTCCGCATATCTTGCAGTTGGTTTTAGGAAGGAGCTGGTAAATTTCTATGACTGTGAGCATATTCGGGAAATTGAGCTTAATAGAGGATAAATGTTATGGCTATTTTAAATAAGAAAGGATTAAGGTTCAATATTAGCATTAATAGTTCACCCATAATAGGAACGCAAAAAGAAGCTTATCTTTTATAATCAAGCCAGCATACATGGATCAAAACAAACCCCCAGAACTTAACGGTTATATCTCCCCTGAAGAAAGGGAACATTTACTCAATGGATTACACAGATACCTTATCTGGGTAGGGGAAAGCGTTCCGGAAGAAGTGGAAGTAGATGGGAAGAACATAAAACTCCATGACTTGATCTGGGGTTGCATTCACAAAAAAGAGCTTTCACAACAGGAGAAAGATCGAATTCTTGAACTTGTGCAACTTCTTGAGGTTAAAGCCAAAAATGAAGAAGAAACACTGACCAGGGCAATTCTCACCCGGGAAGAGGCAAGAAGATTGTACAATGATATTGCAGGTCTTATCCGTGCTATCATGGATCTTAGAGAATGCGAAGAAGGTAAGGTCATGCTTCAAAAGCCAAGAGATGAAATAAAACAAAAAGTGGATGATGCCAGGCGCTGGATGGGATTTTTAAAGACCGTGGGGAAAAAAAGTCAATAAAGCAAACTATATCCGAAGCTTCATCAAGCAGGCATCTTCAGCATTGTTATAATATTTTTCTGCAATGCCATACTGGAAAAATCCGAGTTTTTGATAGAACTTTTTGGCCACAATATTACTCCACCTGACCTCAAGGATCATTTCTTTAATATGCATTTCCGTAAAGACGTGGATTATTTCATTTAAGAGGGAATTTCCTATCTTTCTTCTCTGGTAAAGTGGATGGACTGCAAGCGAGAATATTCTACCCACCCCATCTCCTGCCTGAAATCCCGCAACATATCCCACGATCATCCCATTAATTTGCGCTACAATAAATGTGTCAGGATAATTCTCATAGAACTTCATATAAAGGTAAGGGTCATGTTCATTAAAAACCTTCCTTTCGATATCAATGATCCATGGAAAATCGGCTGGCTGGAATTTTCTGATAATGATCAAATATGTCACCTGGACTCTTAACTCCTAAAAGCGCATAGGATTATATTAATCCTGCATATATAGGATGTAGAGGAAAGCTTCTCGTTTTTTTAATGGAGGCATTATTACTTCGGATATTACCATCGGTATAGGTCTTTACTGCACTAAAACTGCCGGCATTGGCGGCGTTATACGTCAGGAGATCGAGGATTTCTGTGTTGAAGAACTCACGAACAGGGTAGAAACAACAAATGGACAATACCTGATAGCAGAGCTCACAAAAAAGAACTGGGATATCCATCATCTTGTACGCGATCTGGCCAGGATATTAAGGGTCAGCCAGTCTCGTTTTGGCTGGGCGGGCACAAAGGACAAGCGTGCCATTACAAAGCAAAAAATATGTATATGGGATATGAGTGAAGCTGAACTTGCAAGAGTGAATTTAAAAGACATTGAGTTAAAACCTATTGGTCGGTCAAATAAGAAAGTAAGTCTGGGTGACCTCTGGGGAAATCGTTTTAAGATAACGATACGAAATGTCGAGCTCACACCCGATGAAACCCGGTTGCGTGTTGAAAACATAACAAAAGAACTTGAACATGGAGCCCCAAATTTTTTCGGTGTACAGAGGTTCGGGGAAAACAGGCCTGTGACCCATGTTGTCGGGGAAGCGATGCTTCGTGGAGATATCAAAGAGGCTGCACTTACTTATATCGCAAGACCTTTCCCTGAAGAGAATGAGGAGATAAGAACTGCCCGCCAGTACATCTGGGAAAGCGGGGATTTTAAAGAAGGACTGAAAATATATCCTCTTCATTTCCAGTTCGAAAGGGCAATGATGAACCACCTGATCGCCCACCCCGATGACTATGCTGGAGCTTTCAGGGCATTGTCTCCAAAATTGATGGAACTGTTCCTGCATGCATACCAGTCGTATATTTTCAACAGGATATTGAGCCGTCGCATTGAATCCGGAATGTCGATCGATGAGGCTTTTGATGGGGATATTGTCTGTTTTAAGAACGAAATGGGACTGCCGGATCATTCGCGCCTTCAGAAAGTGACGTTTGGCAACCTTGACGGCATTAATAACCTGGTTGGTCGAGGACGCGCATTCGTGACCGCGCCGATCGTAGGATATGACACCCAGTTCGCACAGGGCGCATCTGGCGAGATCGAGCGCGGGATGGTTGCTGAATTAAATGTTGACCTTGAAGGCTTCAAAGTGCCAGCTATGCCTGAGTTATCGTCAAAGGGATTGCGCCGTGCGGTAATCGTGCCTTTTAAAGCGGAATTCAGTGTTGAAGAGGATGAACTCAATATCGGGAAAACAAAAGTAGTGCTTGGTTTTTCATTGCAGAAGGGAAGTTATGCCACTACGATATTGAGAGAGTACATGAAATGACGACATTTGACTGTAAGGTAAATAGAACGAACACAGATTAATGCAAATTTATAAAATCATTCTGGCTCATTAAATCCCGGTGTTTCTTCAATTACCTGCGCCTCGATTATCGGCATCATCTCAACAAGCCTGTCAAGCACTGCATCTACCCCTTCTCTGGTAAGCGTGGACATTCTCATCTCTCCAATATCCGATTCTGAAATGTCGGTCTTATTGGCAACGACCAGTGCAGGAACCTGGAACCTCTCTTTTATTCCCACAAGGAGATTCATCTGCTTTTCAAGCGTATATCCGCATGTCTCTGAAGGATCAATGATAAAAAGTATGACTTTTCCCACATGCTTCAATGCAGTTATAGCCTGAAGCTCGATCTCATTTCTCTCTTCAAGGGGGCGGTCAAGAAGTCCTGGTGTATCTATTATCTGGTATCTTATCTCGTTTCGGGTAAAATGACCCACACCAATTCCTTTTGTCGTAAAAGGATATGTGGCTATCTCCTGGTTGGCACTGCTCACAAGATCCACAAAGCTTGACTTTCCGACATTCGGATAACCAGCAACGACGATGGTAGGTCCGACTTCAATTGCAGGAAGCTTCCTGAGCTTGTTTCTTGCATCATTTAAAAAGCGCAGGTTTCCGTCGATGCTTTTGATAATTGAAGATATTCTTCCGAACCCCTCTTTTCGAACGACTTTTGCATCTTCAGCCTGACGCATCATACCAACATATTTTCGTGCCAGGCTGTTCACTTTCTCCCCTGCCCATTGTACAGATGCAAGGTTCATTTTCATTTCTTCTACTCCGACCATTACATCTGCCAGTTCAGTGTAGAAAATAGGGATATGGTCAAAGCTTGGGAATTTGCGGACTATATGCGCGCAATTATCGCTGAGAATATGAGCTGCTGTAAGGAGCATGGATTCCTCAGCCTGGAGTTTTGACTTCAGGTCAAGGATCTGTTTTCCGCGTTTAGCCCTGGTGGCGCGGCTATAGGATTTATCGAGAAGCTCGTCTGCTGTGGGCACTGTGGGTATTCTTTCAAAGATCATTGCTCCTATTATGCGATGTATAGATAAAAACCCTCTTGAACCTCAAATACCTTGAAATTTCAATACTCCTCATAAGGTATTTCTTTCCAGCCTCCATCCACAGGCACCGGGTTCTTCTTGAGCCTGAGTATCAATTCCCCTTCCTGGAACTCGCATTCTTTTTTTTCCACCCATTTATCGAGTTCTCCTCGTTTCAATATTGAGTGAAGAGTGAATTTTATGCTCCCGCCATCATTCTTTTTTCTAACATCTGCCGCCCCGTGGATCAGCTTAATGTGTCTGAATCCGTGTCCATAAGCCTCTTTTATTTTTTCGCGGACAACAATAAGCGCTGTCCTGTGGGAATATTTGTGAAGGTCAACCACTACGCATTTCTCAAATATATCAACTTCAAAACTAGCCATTATTATTTCCTTATCCCAATATATTCTCGAAGGTCAGCAATGCCAAGTTTCTTTGAAAGTTTGTCGATCAAAGTTGAATTCAATTCCCAGCCCAGGTCAAGCTGTGCATAATAATATAATGTTCCCAGAAGCCCCATAGCCTCCAGGCGCCTTGATGAATTTATGACTTTGATGCATGGTATGAACCTGACTTCTCCAAGCTTATCGATTCGCCGGCTGAAATCCACATCTTCAAGCAATACATTCTTATATCCATCACATTCAAAGTAGCTCTTTCGTCTTACGATAGTATTAAATCCAGGCAGCGTAGGCGAGCTTAATTTATCGCGCATCTGGAAATACTGGTTGGCGACACTCTCTGCGAGTTTGATCTTTTCTGTGCGCTCTGAGAATTGGAATCCTGTTGTGAATGCTATCAGGTCAGGGTTTGCTTTGAACATTTCATAACAATAAGAAAGGTAGTATCCTGGAATGATGGTGTCAGCATCCAGGAATAAGAAGATCTTGCTATTTTCATGTGCATTCATGGCCCCGAAATGCCTGGCTGCGCCAATCCCCCGCTCCAGGCAGTTCAGTACTTTTGCTGCATACTTTCTTTCGATGACAATGCTTTCATCAGTGCTGCCGTTATCGGATACAATGATCTCAAAAGGTATATTTGTGTTTTGTTGCGCTATTGAAAATAGAGTAGCTTCCAGATATTTTGCTTCATCAAGAACCGGAACGATGACAGATATCTCAGGGTTTTCCATAGATCTCTCAATAATATGTGAATACGCTTATCAGCTGTTTTTTAAATACATTTCTTGCCTTATTATGCTTATCTGTTTGAATTTGTTTCACTCGATTTTTTTCGAGACAGGATGAACAGGAACGACAGGATTTGCGCTCCACAGTCTTGCCATCTCACGACCTTTCCCTTCTCCAGCCCCATGCTGCGATCAGCATCCCGACCGTAAATACTGCCGGAATGAATGGTGCTTCTTTTGATTGCGTTTCTCCAGGGGCGTTGCAGTTGGAATTAAACTATCTTTCCCTCAAATATGCGTTCTGCTGTGCCTTCCATATAAGCGGCATCCTGGGTGATCTTAATTCTCAATTCTCCGCCTTTTGTATTTACTTTGACATTATTAATCGTCTTTCCGAGCCTGTGTGCGATTAAGGCGCATGCTACGGAACCAGTTCCGCAGCTTAATGTTTCTCCCTCAACACCCCTTTCATAAGTTCTTATACTAATTTCATCGTTTGAATTCAACTTAACGAAGTTCACATTCGTACCTTTAGGAAATATCGGATCATAGCGGATCATGGGTGCAGCCTGCATTAATCCGGGATCATCCAGGGAATCCACGAAGATCACTGCATGAGGAACACCTGTGTTGACCGCGCTGACTTTATAATCATGTAATGTGACATTGAGGAATTCTCCAGTCCCTTTAGCAGAAATATTAGCCCTTTCAAATTGAGGTTTACCCATATTTACGGTGATCCATGTTTTGTTCTCGATCCTCGAACTGATCGTCAGGATACCTGCAAGTGTTTCAACGCTTGATTTTTCCTCGATATATCCCTCATCAAGTGCATATTTTACAAGACAGCGCACGCCATTTCCGCACATTTCGGCTTGCGTACCATCTGAATTATATATTTGCATCCTGATATCAGCCTTATCGGATCTTCCAAGGAATAATACACCATCACCCCCGATCGCAAATCTGCGGTCACAATATTTCAGGGCAAAAGCCGCCTTTTTATTATCTTCAATGATCTTTGCATTGTATTCATCTATGAGGATGAAATCATTTCCATTGCCATGCAACTTCGTAAAATGTACCATATCACTTCTTCTCTTTACTTAATGCGGAGGATATCATCTGGCCTGCTGCCTTTATCATCATATATGCTCCGCCAACGATCAATACAGGGTAAGCCCCAATAGCTGCTGCTGCAATACCCGCACTCGCAAGGAGCGTAGTATCATGGTTTGTCAGGAAACGTGAAACCTTATCAAGAGTCGTAGGTTCGATTTCAACTGAATCGGTCTCAAGTACGATCTCTCCTTTCTGGAAAACTTTTATCCATCCCGTTTCTTCTGAAACAAGGACCGCGGTAATATTTTCGTCAAATAAGGTTATGCCTCTGGCAGCCGCGTGTTTAGTGCCAAACCCAAGCAGTGTTTCAGATTTTAATATACGTGAACCATATGCGATCAATTCACCTTCCGGGGAAAATATGATCGCACCATCAAGGGTAGCAAGTTTTTCAACTACAGCGCCCATCCCTTTACTGAGCAAATTTCCGGCAAACTGGACCTGGGGATAATGGCAGCGATAGAATCCTTCGATCTTTTGTCTTTCAGTAATGACAAAAAGAGCCCCCAGTTTTTCCTTGGCAAGCCTCTTTGAGATATTGAGGATAATGCGCATTACTTCAGATCTTATTTCCGGATCATTCTCCGTTCTGTTCATACCACTTACTTATTATCAAGATAAGTTATATGTTTTGGTAAATTGATTTCGACTCGTTTTATTTTACAGGAAAAGATGTCACAGCAGAATAAAAAAGAATATGTCCAGAAAATGTTCGCAGGTATTTCCCCCAGATATGATCTTTTAAATCACCTGTTGAGCCTGGGATTGGATAAATACTGGCGCAGATTTGCAGTGTCAAAACTTCCTCATGGATATATTCTTGATGTTTGTTCGGGAACGGGGGATGTGGCCATCGAAGTCTCGAAGAATAACAGCGTCATAGCTTCCGATTTTTGTTATGAGATGCTGCAATTTTGCATGCTTAAGATCAAAGATATGGATCGAAGAAATATCAGCTGCATCCAGAACGATGCTGAGAACCTTTCTTTCAAGAACGGGGTTTTTGATGGCACTATTGTTGCTTTCGGGATTCGCAATGTTGCAGACATAAAGAAAGCATTATCTGAGATGAACCGTGTGGTCAGGAAAGGTGGGAAGGTTGTGATACTTGAATTCTCCATACCCGAGAATGTGTTTTTTAAATCCATCTACAATATTTATTTTAAAAAGATATTGCCGACGATCGGGGCTTTAGTGTCCAGGAAAAAAGGACCTTACAGTTACCTGCCTTCATCGGTGATGGCATTTCCCGTAAGGAAGGAATTTGTGGGGCGTATGAAAGAAGCGGGTATTTCAAATATCGAATATTTTGATCTTACTTTCGGGATAGTTACGGTTTATGTAGGTGAGGTGGGGGTTTGAAAAAAATTCAATATAAATACAATTTGGAATACATTTGCTAATCAAAAGTCTAATAACTCAATAAAGCAATTATTGTTATGTGATAATAAAATGCCTGTTTCAGTAAAACTGCCAACAGAATTCCAGGATATTTTTCAGAATATTCATGTTTGAAATATTATTGAAAGAAAAGATGTTATAATTTGTTAGAAAAAGTGCCATTTTCCGATGATTAAAACAAACTGAAGATTCAACTCGACTTTGTATAATAATATTCAAAAATCAGATTTTAAAATTAAAATAAATTTTTAATATATAATTTTATCCTCTCAAAAAAACCTTGCTTCTGTGGCGCAACTTTCAAATTTTTCAACTGAGGCAGGACTCCATTTGAAGTACTACCTTTTCGCCCCTTTTTTTCATCGATATCTTTCCAATCTTTTTGCCTGTCCCAAAGACCCATATTACCAACTCTTTTATTAACTCGAAAGCAAGCCTTTAATCTAAAAACGCTAATTACCTATATAGATTATTATGGAATTTGATAAATTTACCCAGGAAGCGCAGGAAGCCTTCGCAAACGCCCAGAAACTCGTGGTCAGCAGGAAACAGCAGCAAATAGATGTTGAACATCTCCTTATTTCCATGATCAACCAAAAAACTGGTCTTGCCCTGCAAATACTTCAAAAATTGAAGGTCAATATCGGATGGATGTCAAGCCAGCTTGAGGATGAGATCAATAAATTACCCCGCGTTGAAGGCTCGGGAGAAGGCCAGATCTATGTTTCTGCAAGGCTTAACCAGGTAATTAATGAAGCCTTCAATGAAATGAAAATGCTTCAAGAAGAGCTTTTGAATACGGATCATATTTTAATTGCCATAGTCAATGAAAAGAATAGTTTCTCCTCAAAGATCCTGAAAGAAAATGGAGTATCAAAAGAAGAGATATACAGGGTGCTTCAAGAACTCAAGAAGCATCAGGCTCTCAAGAAATACGGACGTGACCTCACAGAACTCGCTGCGCGCGGGAAACTTGACCCGGTCATTGGCCGTGACGAGGAGATCAGGCGCGTACTCCAGGTGCTTTCGCGGCGCACCAAGAACAATCCTGTCCTTATAGGAGAGCCAGGCGTTGGGAAAACAGCCATAGCAGAAGGTCTTGCGCTTCGGATATTCGCTGGAGATGTTCCTGAGGGTATAAAAGACAAGAAAGTCATAGCGCTTGATATGGGAGCGCTTGTGGCTGGCGCTAAATTCAGGGGCGAGTTCGAGGAGCGTCTGAAAGCGGTTATCAAAGAAGTGCAGGATTCAGAAGGAGCTGTTATCCTGTTCATCGACGAACTTCATACTCTCGTTGGAGCAGGGGCCGCAGAAGGAGCGATGGATGCCTCCAATCTCCTCAAACCTGCGCTTGCCCGCGGTGAACTTCATGTGATCGGCGCTACAACGCTTGATGAATACAGAAAGCACATCGAAAAGGACGCTGCACTTGAAAGGCGTTTCCAGCCAGTGCTTGTGGATGAGCCAACCGTTGATGAAACCATCTCCATACTGCGTGGTCTTAAGGAGAAATATGAGATCCACCATGGCGTCAGGATCCAGGATTCAGCTATTGTATCAGCTGCAGTCCTTTCCCATCGATATATCACTGACAGGTTCCTGCCCGATAAAGCAATAGACCTTATTGATGAAGCTGCGTCAAAACTCAGGATCGATATAGACAGCATGCCATCAGAGCTTGATGAGATCGAAAGGAAGATCAGGCAGCTGGAGATCGAAAAGCAGTCAGTCAAGAAAGAAAAGGACGAATATTCAAATGACCGCCTCGGGAAGATCGAAGATGAACTCCTTGATCTTAAAGAGAAAGGCAGTTCAATGAAAGCCCACTGGCAGCTTGAAAAAGAGGCCATCCGAAAGATACGAAAAACTAAAGGAGACATCGAGAAAACCCGTATGGATTCTGAAAAAGCAGAACTTGAAGGAGATCTTGAAAGAGCTTCTGAACTGCGTTATGGTGTTCTGATCGGTCTTACGAAACAGCTTGACGAGGAAAATAAAAAACTTGTCGATCTTCAGAAAGACAAGAAGATGCTCAAAGAAGAAGTGGATGAAGAAGATATTGCGCAGGTCGTATCAAAATGGACACACATTCCTGTCAGTAAAATGCTGGAAGGGGAGATGCAAAAACTTGTGCACATGGAGGATCGTCTGAAACAGCGCGTTATCGGCCAGGATGAAGCAGTGGTCGCCATCGCAAACTCAGTAAGGCGCGGACGTGCGGGCATCTCTGACCCGAAGCGCCCCATTGGATCGTTCATGTTCCTTGGTCCGACAGGGGTGGGAAAGACCGAGCTCGGGCGCGCTCTGGCAGAATTCATGTTCGATGACGAAGCCGCTATGATAAGGCTTGACATGAGTGAATACATGGAAAAGCACACAGTAGCAAGGCTCATCGGCGCGCCGCCGGGTTATGTGGGATACGAGGAAGGCGGGCAGCTCACGGAAGCGGTGAGGCGGCGTCCGTATTCCGTAATTTTGTTCGATGAGATCGAAAAAGCCCATCCTGATGTATTTAATCTGCTTCTCCAGATACTTGATGATGGCCGGCTCACCGATGGCCACGGTCGCACTGTGGATTTCAAGAATACAGTCATCATTATGACTTCCAATATAGGAAGCCAGTGGATCTTTGATCTCATTGACAAAGAAGTTGAAATGAGAAAGAAAGTGATGGAAGTCGTGCACAAACAGTTCAAACCTGAATTCCTGAACCGTCTTGATGAAATAATAATATTCCACCCGTTGCGACTCCCTGAGATCACAAGGATCGTTGACCTGCAGTTCAATCTCCTGAAAAAACGCCTGACAGAAAGAAAAATTGAGATCACTTTGACCCAACCGGCAAAAGATCTCATTGCCAGGACAGGCTATGATCCCTCCTTTGGAGCGAGGCCTTTGAAAAGGACGATCCAGCATAAGATACTTGATCCGCTGGCAATGAAAATACTTGATAAGGAATTTGCGCAGGGTGATTCAATAGAAGTGGATGTGGAAGATGAGGAGCTTGTGTTCAGGAAGGTTTGATCCTGAACTCACTCGAATTCCACAATGAAATAATTAAGTACTTTCCATACAATTACATCATCTATGTTCCCAATCACACGCATGAGAAGACTGCGCTCATCAAAATTCAGGCCGCTTGTCAGGGAGACAAGACTGGATGTTCAGGATTTGATATGTCCGATATTTGTTGATGAGACTATATCAAAGCCTTTTGAGATAAATTCAATGCCCGGGATCTTTCGCCAGTCGCTTGATACAGTGGCGGATGAGGCCGCAAGCATTGCAGAGCTGGGAATTCCTGCCATAATCATTTTCGGGATACCCGCTGAAAAAGATGAGACTGGAACGCATGCATACGGGGAAAACGATGTTGTCCAAAAAGCGGTAAGAGCCATAAAAAGCCAGGTCGGAAATGACCTTATTGTGATGACGGACCTCTGTCTTTGCGAATACACATCACACGGTCACTGCGGCATGGTAAGCGACAGCCATGAGATCCTCAATGACCCCACGCTTGATATTCTGGGAAAAACCGCGGTGAGCCATGCAAGGGCTGGCGCAGATATCGTTGCGCCGTCCGGGATGATGGACGGGATGGTAAGTGCGATACGCGGGGCACTTGACGACAATGATTTCAAAGATATGCCAATAATGTCCTACGCTGCAAAGTATTGTTCCGCGTTCTACGGTCCATTTCGCGAAGCTGCAGGCTCAGGCTTTTCTTTCGGCGACAGGGCATCATACCAGATGGATCCCGCAAATACCGATGAGGCGCTTCGTGAAGTGGCGCTTGATATCGAAGAAGGCGCAGATATCATAATGGTCAAGCCTGCAATGACGTATCTTGATATCATTTACAGGATAAAGAAAAATTTCAAGATGCCAACGGCGGCATATCATGTCAGCGGTGAATTCGCGATGATTAAAGCCGCTGCGCGAAATGGATGGATCGATGAGAAAAGAGCGATGAATGAATCACTCATCTCGATAAAACGGGCTGGAGCAGATATGATATTGACATATTTTGCCAAAGACATGGCCCTTGAATTAAGATCCCGGTAATGCCAGGTTATAATACACACAGGATATTCAATTATCTTATTTTTATCGCTGTTGTCTTATTCCTCGATAATTACGGGATATTTCATTTTAGCCCCATACCATTGTTTGCTATCGGTCTTGGTTTTTTCATAGGGACTGAATTTGTGACTCCTGATCTTGATACAGATAGCTCAGCTTACAAACGCTGGGGCAGACTGAGGATCCTGATCCTTCCCTATAAATGGTTATTCAAGCACAGGCAAAGTTCTCACAATATTTTTTATGGTGGGATTGTTAGGATATTATATATTGCTGCAATTATCGCTGTTTCTTATTATCTCCTTTTCAGATCATTTCCCCTTGAAAATATCCTTTATCCTGTTCATATCATTATTTTCCTGGGAGGGATTATTGCGGCCAATGCTCTTCATGTGATCCTGGATGGCATTATCTGAAATGAAAACATCTTTTTTTAATAACGATTGGTTATGTATAGTTTTGACAAAACCTTTAAATATATCCGCCGATAATTAGAGTTTGTTAATAACACAACTTCAAAATGGAGCATAAAAAATGGATAATTACTCGAAAATAAGAAAGACTACACAATTCACATCGCTTGCGGTCAGCTCAGTGATCTTTATAATAGCATTGTATGGTATATTTACCCATAACGATTCCTATTTTGAAATAGGGCTTCTCCTTTTTGGGTTCATAATCGTTGGTGGCATTCTCCTTTCGCCAATACTTGGAAGATTCTGGTGCGGCTGGCTCTGCCCGCGAGGTACGTTCCTGGAATATATACTTGAAAAAGTATCTAAAAAGAAAAAGGTGCCCCCAATTCTCAGGTCAAAGGCATTCAAATTGCTCATAGCGTCAATTCTTGGATTAATGTTCGTTATGGTGCTCCTGGATATGAATCCGCTACTTACCTCTGAGGATGAGCTTGCATCGCTTGGAGGTTTCATCGTGTTCATGTGCATAGTGACAACACTCTTGATATCAATCCCTCTGGGGCTCATCTATATGCCACGGACATGGTGTGGATTCTGTCCTGTTGGATATGCTCAATCCCTTTTGTCAAAAAATAAGATACTTAAGATATCAATAGAGGATTGTAAGAATTGCAAAAAATGTCATTCAGCATGCAATCTTGATCTGTGCAAAGATTCGACAGGAAAAAGTAATACTATGGATTCTCCGGATTGCATGGCATGCATGAAATGCACTGATTCTTGCAAGATTGGGGCAAATAAACCAGTGATCAGCCTGAAGACAGCGTAAAGCTGCCTTCAAACTTTTTTCTTAATTCAGTTCGATTATCTTTGTCTTCTGACAATATAACCTGTCAGCATCAATCCTATTGCAGGTATGATCTCAAAACCTGGTGTTTCTGCTGATTCCGTCTCTTCACCCTGAGGAATATTATCATCACTGGATGTTTGAACCGGAGCACCAGGTGTATTTTCAACCTGGGCAGGGGTAGTCTGAGGTGCAGATAATTTTGTCGTATCTGAATGACAGGCTTCACAATTCAAGCCGCTTTGTGCCGTCAATTTTCCGATCTTTCCAAATGCGTGCAGTTTATCTATATCATGGCATCGAGTACATTTGGGTACGACGACCTGTCCATTTTCCTGATGGCATCCCTTACAATCCACCTTTGTGGCATGGATATTATGTGGTATCTCGCTGCCTGTTGCTTTTGATGTCCCACCATGGCACAGGTAACATCCTTTCTTATTATCAACTTCCCCATGGATCGTTGCAACACTGGATTTTGCATGGCAGTTCTCACAAATAAGCACCATTCCTTCAGATTTAAGCGGTTTTACGATACCGGGCGGGGATTTGTGGCACTTTACACACGCTGCTTCATTCCCGTGAACAGTGATCAGGTCTTTATGACAGTGTGAACAAACCGCTTCGCTCATAAGATTATTATGTACGCCTGCGATCGTTTTATGACAATATTCACATTTCTGGGTACTTACTTTTCCTGCATGTACCTGGTGGATCGGTCCATTATGGCATTTTGTGCATTGTGGTATGGCTACGTTTAATTTGTCACCATGACAATTGACGCATTCCACCGGTTTTTTAGCATGTATTACGTGCGGAGTATCAGTATGGCATTTCTTACAATTGACATCATTGGCTGTTAACAAAGATGCCGAAAAATTCGCTTCTGCTGCATACGCTGCTGTCGTAAATATGATCGACATAAAAATCAAACAAATGATTATTTTTCCTATCTTCATAGTATCTCCTCAAACTGTCTCGTTTTTTTTTAATATATTGCTGTTCGACAATGTATATTATTCTTTCGATTTGGTTTTATATATTTAACGAATAGGAGTCTAATAGTCCTATAGGAGTTTTTTAATAGTTTCGCTGGCTATAGATAAAAAGACAATAATCCATTTGAGACCAGCTATTATGAAATCAATGATCCTGAAAGACAGAATAAAATACGATGGCTCGCAGATAGCCCCTTTATGGGCATATAGCATGGGTATAAAAGGCGATTCCATGGTAATTTTCCATGGCCCGATGGATGTTACTTTTGACAATATGAAGGATCTTGAAGATGAAAAAGCGGGAAAAACGATCAAAGGCGATGACCTGGTACATATAATTGTAGAGCGATTCAATTCACCTGCCAGCATGCGACTTGCCTATTACATGCAGCGCCTTCTTATCGTTTGCATTAAAGAAATACTGGGAAAACGAGGCATAGAAATAACTAGAAATGGCGATGATCTTTTTGTAGGCGATGGAAAACTCACGGTAAGCATAGCAAGCGCAGGTGTTACCAGTGAAAAAATACATTGTGGTATCAATATTACCACAAAGGGAACACCATCTGATATACATACAGCGGCACTTCTTGATCTGGGGATTAATGACTGGGAACTTTTTTCAGAAGAAATAGCTCAGGATTTCGTAAAGGAAATTGATGATATCGAAGGGGACATTGCAAAAACTAAAAGTCTTTGAACTTTATTAACTTATTAAATCAGGCATTGCGCTAATTACTGTCATTTCAAAAGAGCCACAGAATAAAATTGTTTCAAGTTTGTTCAATGTTTATGATATTTATAATAATATATTATTATACAAAATATGGATATTCCAATATACCACCATGGAAAATAGGGAAGGATTTTTTTCTCTATCCGTTCTAATGTTGTCGTTGGAATTATCGCAGGAAAATTTGGTTGATGAATTGAGCTTATCGCGAATATTCCAAAAGCATCGGTTTTTGCCTGGTAATATATGAATTTTTCATCACTATTAGTTTTTTCTGTTTCCAGTAATATCCATTTGTTTTTATTCCATAGTTGAAGTATTATACTGCTTACCTCAAGATCATTTGATTTAAACCAATCATTCTTTATTCTAAATTTAATGACCGTATCATTGATAACCGGATTTGAGAGCTCCCATATACCTGAGTTTATATTGACATATTCATATATTATACCTTCAGGTGTTGTCAAATCTTTAATTTTTGATTGATCTTTGAGCTGTTCATTTCTTATGCATATGCTACCAAAACTTTTCCAGGGAGTTGTTATTATTTCATATATAGAAAGATCAGGGGCAGCAAAAAAGTAAATCTTTGTAACATTTTTCTGTAAATATCTCTCACTAATTTCATAAAATTGAATATTATTTATTTCTTCTTTAATAACTACCCCATTGGCACAACTTTCTCCAAAAAGTTCTCCATTTGTTTTAATTTCTCCATTTATTTTTGTGGTTTCTTCAAACATAGAGACGTATACAAAATATATGTTCAAAGATGGGGGAGCGATTGGTAAAATAACCTGGTAATCCTGAGAGATATTATTGAAACCGAGATTAGTTTTAACCTCCGTGATAAAGACAAATGTTGAACCTTTCATAAGGAAGCCTTCCCGGAAGTATGAGTTTTGCTGGTCACCATTAACATGCGTATAAGTTGTAGGAACGCCATAAATAGTCTCACCAGCAAGAATGAAATTACCTGTCTTATTAAATGTATTTTTTGCATTATCTGATGTCGATGTGATAATGGTATCAAGGTTAGTGATATTCCCGGGGCTCAAACCTGAAAGTGAATCAAGGGTGGAATTTGAGAACAAAAGATATTGTATGTTTGAGGGTGAAGTAATATTCAACTGGCTTATATTACTTGTATTTCCAGTAAGATTAAAATCAACAAAATTGCCATTCTGGATCACCCCATAGAATCCCTGCCAGTGGGTAGTGCTCTTGTCTGAGTCAGAAATATCAAGCTGGGTTACATAACCGCTTGATGCAACAAGAGTATCAGCAGAAGCTACAGGAAAGTATGAAAATAGAAATATACTTATATAAAAAAGGTGACAAAAATTGGTATTAGATTCCGCATGCATTTTAATACCTTTTTTTTTTTGACATTTTCATGAATTAACAGGAACCCTTTCAATTTCCTTTGTTCTTATTTTTATTTTTACGTGTATAATATACTGCACCGATTACAATGAGGATAAACAATATCAAGATCAAAGTATTATAAGAAGCATATTTTATTTTAAGTTCAGGATTTTCCTCGATCACTTTTGAAAGTGTTGATTCACGCTCACCATAATTGAGGTGGATCTTCACTCTGGGATTTTCTTCGATATTCGTTTCACTCAGGGTAGTTATGAATTCAGCTACACCTGAAGCGCCCGGATCTAAATGCATGGCCTTATCCTGTGTAAGGATTTTCTCTTCACCATATACTATGAAGGTTACCTGGGTTTTACCATACGCAGGAACCTCTCCGGTGTTTTTCAAACCTATCTTGAGCTTATGAGGATCAACTTCGTATGTTGCTCCTGAAATACTGAAATCGGAATTATCCTTTATACTGATCTGCCCTACCGGCATTTCTATGTGAAACACCCGGTCTAATGATCTTGGAAATTCCCCGAAAACGATGGTGATCTTTGAAATAAGATCTTGTTCATTAATATCTTTATTATAGGAAATTGTAAGGGAATTTTCGCGGTTCACCAATACTGGATCTATATCTCCAACCGTTGCTATCCTTGTTCCGGCTGAAAAGAGTTCAATAGAAGAGCGCAAATAAGTCCCTATCTTTCCATTATTTTCATAGGTAACTTCCAGGGATCTTGTTTCACGGTTATATTGAATACTTTTTACGTTCACATTTGTTTCATACACAGGGATAGGGAACATATCCAGGGCTTTTACTTCTGAGGATCCGGTATTTGCAAATCCCTGGCCAAACTTTAGAAATATTGTGACATTCGTGGCTTCTTTTATCAGATGGGATGATCCTACCAGGTCATTTCCGATAACTACACCTGTTTTAATATCATTGGTTTTTATGTATTCGATCACCTGGTCGGGAACATTTTCTTTTCCCACAAAAATGACCGGCTCTTTTCCTGACATGATCTCACTTTCGATGAATTCACCATTGGTAAATATTATCTGTTGGGCAGGGCCAAATCTTTTTACCATTTCGAGATTGTTGTCAAACCTGTTCCCTTTGTTGATAACATCAGGATTGAATTCAGTTAGTTTTTGTTTAAGAGCATTGTCCAGGTTTCCATATATGATCAGTTCTGCTACCTGGTTTGATCGTAAAAACGAGTATATTTCATCAGTGTTCAAATTGTTTGCAAGAAGGACAAAATAATTGTTCTTTATTGCATAAGGTGCAACTGAAATGGCATTATATCCATAGGCATCATCCAGAACTATGAATTTCTTTGTTTGCGTTCTTTTTGCAAGATCAATGTTTCGTGAATTGCCTGTGTCTTTTATTTCTTCGACATTAAATCGAGCTGCTTCCAGGCTGCTTTTATAACCAAATGCAAAAGGATTTGCTGATGATTCTACCAGGAGGATATTCCTGCGGGATCTTTCAAGGGTCGTTATTAAAAATGGAGCCTGATCGCTTGTTACCAGAAATTTGGCAGGTATCCCTTCAAGACCTGCATAAAGCGCACCTGAATATACGTCCTGCCAATCCGCAGAATTCACTATGACCTGATCGGTCGCAGCAATGGCATTGCCAGTAATAAAGTATAATAAGAACAGAACTAATAGTCCCCTTTTTAGAGTCATCATTAGCATAATGATTTAATCCGATATTTAAAGTTTTCGAAATCAGGGGGATAATATCAGGGAGATATTTACATTCAAAAAGAAAAAACAACTGGATCTTGAGACCCAACCTTTGTTTTACCTATTATGAAATTTCTATATAGAACTTATACGAATCTCCAGCAACCACAGGAACCAATAATTCATAATCCGAAGATGTGGACTTGAAGTTGGTTTTATCATTATTGATCTCCCCAACCCAGATCACACCAGCCCTGCTGGCACTTGATCCATCCGAAACGGCTGAGTTATTAAAATAAGTATTAACGGTCGTATTTATTGCACCAGAGACTGTATAACTTGCAATAGTGATATCCCTTGTAGATGTATAGGTATTTGAAATATTATCGGATTTTGAGCCAAAGTTCCAGTACGAACCACCATCCAGGGTTGCTGCTGATATGGCAGTCACGGATGACCATGAAGGTGCTGTGCTCTTTGTAGTCGCATATACGAAACCGCCATTTGTTACAACCGTGGCCCAATTATACATAGAATTACCACTGCTGTCATTCAAATATATAGTCCCTGCCGATACATTTCCCCAGAAACCCTGCCAATTGGCAGTCTGCTGGTTATTTCCAGTTATATTTATTTCTGTTACATATCCTCCTGCGGCATTCGAACTTCCTGAACTTACTGAAGAGGAAGCTGTTGAGTTATTTCCAGTTGCAAGTGTGCCACCTGATGGTACAGATGCACTTACCATTTCAACAGCTACTATCATGATCATTACTAGAAAAACTATCCCGATTGTTTGTTTTATTTTTTTCATATTATTACCTCAGAATCGTTTTTCATTATTATTATTATCATAATTTTAATTCCATATATACTTTTTCATATTATTATTATCATGCTCATTCAAAAATATTGTATTTGTTAATAGTGTCATCACTATTTTCAGATGATTCGGAAATTATTTACGTCATTATGCTTATAATCATATATAATTATACAATATACTATTAGAGGAAGATATTAAAATGAGGGAAAAGATAGATTCAATTGGAAAGGTTTTATCAACACTATTTCTTGTTATTATTAGTGTTTCAATTTATTTTGTTCTCATCAGCGGTGATGCGAGCGCAGCTCATACTTTTGATACAAAAGCGACCGACGGGACAGGCACATTTGCGAACTCGCCAAACCCGAGGACATTGTCCTATACAGCAGGTTCAGGTACTACGGTTATGGTTTTGAACATTTATACTTCCGGTTCGACCGCAAGAGCGGGCGGAGCACCGACTTTTAATTCGAGAACATTCACACAGGTTGGAACAAGACAGTATTCCGGTGATGAGGGGGCTGTTGAAATGTGGTATTTGCTTTTGAATCCAACAGATACAGGCTCAGCCCACAATGTTTCTGTGCCCAACACCGGTTCTCAGTACATGAGAATTCATGTCAGCACATATAAATCTGCAACGGGATTTTCTGAATTAGAGGTTTATGCTCAAAAATCAGGAACTGATTCAAATCCTTCGCAAAGTCTAACAACAACTGTGAATGGAGATGTATTAATAGATGCAATGTTTCACGGTTCTGGAGATGTACCAAGTTCAAATAGCAATAATTTGCTTTATAAACATGACGGGGGAAGTTACACAGCAGATGCCCAGTACTATTTACAATCTACAGCAGGTTCACAATCTATGTCCTGGACCGTTTCTTCTAATGACTGGGCTTTAATAACAGCTTCCTTTAAAGAGATCATACCATACACTGTCACAGGTCGGGTCATATATTTAGCGAACGGAACAGGTGTAAATGGAGCAAACATTACAACAAATACAAGCGTATCCACAACAACGAATTCAACAGGATATTATTCATTTACATCATCAAATAAGAGTATCATAATAACTGCTTCAAAAACAGGGTACTCATCTCCCAATACAACAATCACAGTATCAGGAGCGAATGTAACAGCACCTACCCTTTCCTTATATAATGCAATTTCACAAAATGCCACTGCAACATACAGGTTCTTGCCAAGCAACGGAGCAACAGTTGCCACAGGGATAACAACTGATTATGGAAGTTGCGGGGCGAACCCAACAAGTGCAAGCATAACTTTACTCACAACTGCTTCTACATCTGGTTGTACAGCAAGCTCAGCGACAGGTGGTACAGGAGTTTTTATTGATTTGTATTCGAATGCTTCTTATTCAACTGACACAATCGTTACAGGACAATCTTATTATGGCAGGATCAATAATGGGTATGATTCATCTATAGATTTTACGTTCAACCTCATCTATGCGCATCCAAATGGAACAGTAGTAATATTACCAGGTTCTGGACAAAAAACCATAAGTCAAAAAATTGATGCTGATTATACTATTTCATTAGCAGGTATCACAGGTACAATTCCAGCAGGTGCAAAATTGGGACTTAGACTTTCAAAATCACTTCAATACACTACCAGAGTCTTTTGGTTCGGTGATAATGGCAGTACAACAGGAGGACCTTCAGGATACTTTAGTGTTTATGAGAACACAAGCTATCCTGCCCCCCTAAATATCACATCATGGAGCAATAATGTAACGAACAACAATTCTCTGTCACTATCGGTAAATCAGGGAGCAGTAGTAAGTTTTAACCTGACGGCAGAGTTCGCGATAAATTCAAACACGACCACGATCCCTTCGGGTGTAACATCTCTTGGTAATAGTTCACTGGGTAGCAACAATTTTTTGGCGAATTTCAGTTTTCCCAATTATGGGACATATTATGTCATGTTGAACGTTTCTAACACGTCAACTGGAAGTTCAGGGGTTAATTGGACAGTCATGGTCAATGATATTACCCCCCCGAATAATGTCACTGGTGTGAACAATGCATCTGCGCCTTCAACATATTCAGTAAATCTCTTATGGAATGAAGCCACTGATAACGATGGTGGTTCAGGAATAAAGGATTATTTCATATTTCTAAGGAACAATAGTATCAACTGGGCAACAAAGATGAGAACGGAAATAAATGCTTCGACAGTATTCGAAACAGATCCAGAAGATGGAAAAAAGAACTATAGTGACGCATACCGGTATAATGCAAAACTAGCGGTTCCTGTATCATGCCAATATACAGAATGCCATCCAGGTTCAACCAGCTCAAGCACCCATTATCCATACTATATGAAATACAATGAGTCATATTTGTATATAGCTGCAATGGTGGCAGATAACGATTCAGCGGATTTTGACGATTACCTGGAACTAGTTTTTGACCCGAACAAAGACGCAGCTTCTACACCACAGTCAGATGACAGGTATTATGAATTCTGGGAAGACGGAAAGACTAAATCCATTTTTAAGGGGAACGGCTCTGGATGGGAAAATTACACTTCAAATGCGATATGGAATGTCAGCAGGTACATCACCTCAGATAATTCGAACATCACGGGAAACATATTTGAGGTGAGGATCCCGCTGTCAGAGATCGGAAATCTGGGGAATGGAAGTTCGATAAGAATGGGAATAGAAGTAGAATGCACCCATGGCAGTGCTGAACCTCCCTGGTTCTCCCGGGGTCAATATTTCCCGATCGGCGCAGAGGATGACAATCCCAGCACATGGAACTTTGAACCGGTCTTTCGAAATAATACAGTCTGGGACAATATTGGAACAAGTACCACGAACGATTTTGAAGCAACCGGCCTTCTTCCTACATTCAGGTATTATTTTTCTGTTCTGGCCAGGGACAATGCACTCAATAATGGTTCAATGTCATCTTCAAAAACAATTACGACATCTGACCAGGATGGATTTAATATTACCGGATATGTAACTGGCGCAGGATCACCTTTAATAGGAGCTCATATTTCTGCAGGACAATATACGGTGCACTCTGATTCCAAAGGGTACTACCAGTTAAATGATTTAATAAACAATACATATTCCCTGGAAATAAGTGCAGTCCAGCACACAAGTAATACAACGATCGTAATTATCAATGGCTCATCAATATCAAATCTGAACATTACATTAGAAGATATCCCCTCAGTAACTTCGAATACAAATAATGCATATAGGGCAAACAATAGCATACTTAACCTGAATGCAACAATAACAGATCTGGGATCAGGTATTAAGAATGCAACGGTCAATATCTCATCAGTAAACTCCACAATTAATGAGGCCATTCTTACAAATATCAGCGGGTTCTGGATAAATAATGATGCTATTGCAGATATTGGTGAATCATATGGATTTGTGAACCTGACAATAACTGCGTATGATAACGCAGGAATTGTTAATAATAGCATTTATATGACCATCTGGATCA
Organism: Candidatus Methanoperedens sp.; assembly: GCA_026552975.1. Classification (GTDB taxonomy): domain Archaea; phylum Halobacteriota; class Methanosarcinia; order Methanosarcinales; family Methanoperedenaceae; genus Methanoperedens. Next base: position 52,004 of record JAPMTR010000065.1, on the reverse strand, counting down.
CTCCACCAGAGTTGATCCTGACTGATACCAATATCTCCTTTTCATATACAGCATCTGATGTTGAGGTGGGGGATGTCAAAGAAAATGAAATAGTGACAATTAATGCTACTGTTTTCAATGTGGGAAATGTTGATGTCAATAATATTATAGTACGTTTCTATGATGGTTCAACTGATCTGAACATTATTGAAAATGTAACGATCGAAAGTTTAACAGCAGGAGAGAGAAAAAATGCAACAATTAATTGGAGTGCTATAATCGGTACACATAATATATCTATCAAGGTTGATCCTGATAATGCTATTCCTGAGACCAATGAGACTAACAACAATGCTTCCCGGCCCATAGATGTTTCTGCCTGGCAAAAATATTATGGAAGTCTTGCAGGATACCTCGGATTGAATGACCAGGAAATGAATTCCTTTAATAACTGGAGTATTTCCGGGGTTGATGGAAATATTTTCATATCCAGTTTAACAGAATTGAATTTCAGTAACCTCTCAGCTCTTGGAAGGAACAAGTCTGGTGGACTTGCCCAGGGAAATTTCTCACGGGCTGATGAACTCCTGAACATGACAAAGGGAAGTAAGAATGCTACTGGTTTTTCCAATAATAATATCACCCAGATATTCAGCCTTGATGGCACCACCCCAAGGAACACCACTACATTCACTGTTTATGGAAGAAATATTACCAATGTACCCATAGTCGATAGCACCTATGTTCTCAATCTGGATTCTGTGGAAACTGCTGCTTTCATAACGGGCATCCTCTGGGATTCATCAAAAGATGATGGGGATGGTGAATTCGGGGATGATGGTGAAGATCTGGTCTTTATAGGAAAGATCAATTTGGGCAAGGAAGGAATTAATGACTGTTTGCATGATTATGAGATCGCAATACCTTCAACACTTGGTAATGGCGCAAATGTGTATTTCCACGTAGAATTGATAAATTGGAATTGAATAAAAAGTAGCGGGCGCACCTTCGGTCGTAGTCCCTTCCAGTGCATGATTGATCACAGGCTCGCCTCCGCCCCGCACCCCCATGAGCGACGGTTGTTCACGGCTGGTTTGCTCCCTTCCGGGCCTAGACCTTTTTCCGCGATTAAAGCACAAAAACCTTCCTTCAGGAAAGCCCCTGTACCAACACCAGCCCCACAGGACGGGGTTTCACAGTAGAACCTCTGGGTCACACAATAGTCAGAACTTCTTCTCCAGGCTTCGCCCCCCGCTATCGACGGTTTCGGGTAACAGGAAACGCCGAGTTTCCCGGGCTAGCCCGCCGGGTTTGTAATGTCTTTTGAATGCAATAAAGTTATCTCAAAGCAGACCCAATATAGAATAAAGGAGATCATAAATAATGGAAGAATTAATTGGTTTTGTAGCAAGCGATCATAAAGCAAGCAAGATCCTTGCCGTATTAGATTCAAAAGGTGAAATGGACAGTGTAAAGATCGCAAAGACCGTGAGGATGGTAGGTGTTGAAAAAACACTTGAAGGACTGATGAGCAGGGAACTTATCACTGACAATGATGGAAAGTTTTCACTGACCGAGCTTGGGAAGCTGGTTTCTCACAAGCTTCGCAGCGTATAATAATGTCCTGATCAGGAGACTTTTATTTTTCGCCGTCTTTCCTGGAGAAGTTCAATGAATTCATCTTTATCATTGAATTTTTCAAGTTCCCTGTCATCAATGACCACAGTCCCTTCTATATTCTTAGTTTTATTGGCCCCGTGCAATATCAACAGCGACTGTGTGTGAGTTACTTCAGATATACTGCTCATAAGATGCGCTTTTTTTACGATCGTCCTGGAATATTCAGCAACTCCGGTCAATATAGTAGCACCCTCATCTTTGCCGCTATTTGATTGTGAAACCGCATCAAACGGCGCATGGGAAATAGGCATCACATTAAAACCCATATCCTTGAGTATAGAAAAAACATTAGAATGTTCATTAGATTGTTCATATGTCGTATTTTGTTTCTGTGGTTTATCCGAATGTAGTTTATCAAATAAATTGACCGAAACCGTAAACCCTCTATCCATTAATTCTTCAAGCTTCATGGCCACATCAACACTTGCCGCCATTTCCCCCTCCTCATATTTACTGATGGTCCTTCGGGAAACACCCAGCATTGATGCGAGGGCACCAAGTGATATATTTTTTCTGATACGCTCCTCTTTCAGTATTTGACCTTCAAGATTTACATACAATCCGCCATGTTCAGCATAAATTAATGGAGGCAGATCGTCTATGAAATAATCCTTCATTGTATTGATATCAAAAGCCGGGACACCGTACCTGAAATAGACAACGCCTGTTTCCAGTGCATGATCGCGGGTTTTCTCGCCAATGACAATAGGAAGTCCACGTAGCTGTTTTGAAAGTAATTGCATTTCAAGAGTGGTCTGCTCGTTGAGGCCGTCGATATTTGAGATCACTTTTATTAAGAGCAATGTTTCATCCCGTCTTGCCGCTATATCAAAACTCCTGGGGCGGATATCGCAGTGAACAGAAACCACAAAACCTGCCCTTCCCAGGATGATGAATGCACTATCGATGAGCGAGTCCTTATTCATTAAATTTTGATTGTTATTAGATATATATAAGTTATTGCCAAGATTTTTTATACAGGCAGGCAATTGAGTGACCAATGATAATAGGACTTGACGACACTGATTCAAGAGATGGTATGTGCACAACTTATCTTATGGCAGTCCTTGTCGAAAAGATAAACGCATTCGCAAGCCTCAAAGATTATCCGCTGCTTGTTCGCCTGAATCCCAATATCAAATATAAAACACGAGGTAACGCAGCATTAGCTATAAATATAGCACTCAATGATAAAAACAACGCCGCCAAAGTTAAAGAGCTTGTGATCGATACTGTTGAAAAAATGTCTGTTCTTTCTGATGAAAACACAAATCCAGGGATCGTTTTTATCGAAATTCCAGATGAAAGCATGAAAAATGACATTTCAAAATTCTCCCTGCGAGCTGTCCGGGATGTTCTTGAGATCCGGGAAGCAAAGGAACTATTGGAGCAGCATGATATCGATCACAGGGGATTCAAGAACGAAAGGGGTTTGATCGGGGCTCTTGCTGCAGCTGGTTTTGCATTGTGCGGCCTCAGTGATCATACTTTTGAGCTCATTGCTTACCGCGAAAAGAAAAACTGGGGCTCACCGCGCATCATTGATGAAGGGTCAGTGTGGGCTGCCAATGCCGCAACATATCCTGATACCTGGGATACGGTGGATATCGAGAACGAACGGATTGTATTTGCGCCGCATTCTCTTGATCCGATCCTTTTCGGAATTCGCGGGAAAAATGAAGAGTCTGTCAGGCGGGCATTTTCGATGATCGGGAGTGAGCCTATCGAGAGGCATATTGTCTATCGAACGAACCAGAATACTGATATGCATCTAATCCCTGCAAAGATCCATGAAGTGCAGGAGGATCGTTCATATATTCTCGATGGGGTTGTGAGCAAAGCTCCAAAAACGATAATCGGAGGGCATATTATTTTTGAGATATCAGAAAACGGCTCATCCATTGAATGCGTGGCTTTTGAGCCCACAAAAGGTTTCAGGCGGATCATCAGGGAACTCAGGGAAGGGGATGAAGTAATAGTTTATGGAAGTGTTAAAGATAAAACTGTGAACCTTGAAAAGATAAGGATCGATCGCCTGAATATACAGGTGTTGCGAAATCCAGTATGCTGCGGAAAAAGGATGAAATCCATGGGAAAGGGGCAGGGAAAAAGGTGCGAAAAATGTGGGGCTGTGAGTAAAGAACAGGTTGTAGAGGCTGTTTTTAGGGGGATTTCAATTGGATTATATGAAGTTCCTCCGTGCGCCAGGCGGCATCTTGCAAAGCCGTTGATCCGATTTTCTTATCCGTGAAAATCCGCGTAATCAGCGTCATCCGCGTTCTATTTGAACCTTGGGATGATTAATCTTTGCAGAAAGAAGCCTATGCCACACGATTCATGGTTTTTATTTGTAGCGTATATATGAGCTACAAAATTATTTTTGGAATATTTGATAAAATCAATATAAAATAAATCAGGGAAAGATAATCAACCACAATGGACTCAGAGATCATAGAGTGAATGCTTCTCTGTGAGGGCTCATATCTCAACACACTGTGGCATCATCCTTTTATGTCCACTAGATGAAATCCTCTCAGCCAGTTTATCAACTATCTCAGGTGGAAATTTATTCTTTACCTCAGATATCGTCCGTTTTTTATCAACAAGCATGGTGAGTATCCGATCAGCCATCTCATATGATACCCCAAGTTCACTTTCATCTGTCTGCCCGGGCCATAATCCTGCCGTTGGTGTTTTTTCGATAATCCTGAGAGGGACTCCCATATATCTTGACAGCCCGCGCACCTGAGTTTTATATATGTCCCCTATGGGATCCAGATCAACGCCACCATCGCCATATTTTGTGAAATACCCTAGCAGGAGTTCTGTTTTATTTCCCGTGCCCATCACCATCCGGTTCATTAGGTTTGCATGATAATATAATATACACATGCGGGTACGAGCTTTCAGGTTGCCGTTTGCGGTCTTTGCATTGCTGCTAAAGACTGGAATAACTGATGAAAATGATGATAGGATATGTGATATCTCAATGATATTATAATCAATGCCAAGGATTTTGCCAATTTCGAGGGCATCATCAATATCTTCCTTTGTAGAGATGCCTTTTTCCGGGAGCATCAGGCCCAGCACTTTATCTTTGCCCAGGGCTTCGACCGTGAGGTATGCTGTAAGTGCAGAATCGATCCCGCCGCTTAAACCAATGACGGCGCCGGTTGCTGCTGAATTTTGAAAGCTGGATCTTATGAACTTCACAATTTGTTCTTTCGTTTCCTGGTAGTTTATATTTTCCATCTCGTTTTAATGAAGTTCTCACTTATTAATATATTACGTTCATAACGCTATTATAATGATACCAAAGCTGAAAAAGCGGAAAAACAAAACAGAGCAAGTTTTAAATAGTATTAGCAATTATAATCATTATCATAATAAGAGCCCGGTTCTTAATAGTTCAGGAGTTCTTATGGATGGAATAAATAAAGGTGGAAATATGCTAAGAAAAAATGTATCTATAAGCGACACGCACTTAAAAATGCTTGATCCGCTATTAAAGAAACACCAGGGAAATCTCTCAGCAGCAATGCGGGATATAATCGATTTCACAGGTTTTGTTACAGAAAATATGGGTAGCCTTGAAACAGCAAAAGACCTCTTCAGGGAAAAGAACCATGCGATGGAAGAAACGAGGAATCGGATCTATGGAATAACTATACCATTGACAATGTTTAGATGGCTGTTAGCGAATAAGAATGGAAATCTTCCACCAATTAATGAAGCTACACAGCTATTTTCAAATAAAAATCTAAATAGTTACGATATAACTACCTTGAATAAGGTGATAAATGAAGAAATTGCGTTCCTGAACTGGCCGATTACAGCAAACCTGGGTAGTGAAAATGGGCAGATATCTATTCAAATAACAGGCGTTGACCCTGAAATAAATGTTTTTTATGCTAAATTGATATCTATGTTCTTATCAAGCAATAAAAATCCTCAAAAAATTAGCAAATTGATCAAATATCCTGCATCTATATACATGTTATTCCAGATGGCTTCCACCAATGAAGAAGCTCTACGCTCGATCCAGGAGACATTTGGGGCTGCAAAGAGGGATGAAATACCTTTTCAAAGTGAGATGATTATGGCAACAGCCTAAAAATTCTTTATAATTTTAAACATAGACTGATTTTATGATCAGACTTTTTTCTGTTACCTGTATTATATCAAAGCCAAGTCTCTAATTTTAAATATATAACCTCCAGCATAATATAATGCCCACGATAGGCCAATAATAGCAAAAGGTGGTAAATTGCATTATATTATCGGCCAATGGGGTTCTATGATGGTATATGTTCATATTTATATAAGGCTGAGTGAGATGAAATGTGCATACGATCACACGAATGAGATATTATACGAAAATTTTGGTCAGTGTGAAATAAAATGTGACGTTTGGGATTTATTGTGAACATTTATAATACTAATCCTTATCCTTTTGTGAAAAGGAAGTTAATATTATATGATCCCGAAAAGATCAAGTTCCATCCTCATAGTAAATAGCAAACCCGATATTTCAGAACTCTTCGCAGAAATGTTGCTAATGGGTGATGGGGAATATATAATTAATATTGCAAAAACAGGAAAAGAATGTATAAAGGCTATGGAACGAAATCTTCCAGGCCTTGTCCTGCTCGATATCGAACTTGCGGATACCAGCGGCTGGGAATTGATCGAGAAGATAAAATCGAACTGGCAGGAGATACCTGTTATAATAGTCAGTTCAAAACCACCCTCTATTGAAGATATCAAGAGGATCTCACTGGTATCAGACTATCTCATGAGACCTGTCACCCTTGATGGCCTTCTTATGGCGGTCAAAGATGCCCTGGAATTGCCAGAACTACTGGACCAATGCCTGGGACGTGTTAATAAATACATGGAACAAGATGGATCGATGTACTCCTTATTTCTGCTTCTCAAACAGAATATATCTGACAGAAAGCAGTATATATTATTTAAACAACTCTATTCCAATAATGATCAGGACAACGGGGTAGAAACAAAACTAATTCTTGATAATTTAAAAGTAAGGATAACTAAAGCAAGAGATAATATAGAGTATTTTAAGAATTCCAGGGTTTTATTTGCCTGATATATTTTTAAATAACTTTCATACCAGCGACCTTCACACTTTTTTCACAACTTTGTTTATATCTAAGCATCATCCTAATAATCATAAGAAGCAAGGTTAGGCGTAATGACGCCGCCTGAGTTTCGAAAATAAAAACAATAATGGAGGCGTTATGAAAGCAAATAGAACCAATTTATTAAACAACGACACAGGTGATGTCGGTATTGGCACGCTGATTATATTCATTGCGATGGTACTCGTCGCAGCGGTAGCAGCTGCAGTTTTGATACAGACATCAGGTGTGTTGCAGCAGAAGGCACAGGCAACAGGGAAGGAAGCAACCGCAGAAGTGTCCTCGAACATGAAAATAGTTTCGATTATAGGTGAGAGAGCTTCCAGTGCTGATGATATTTCAACTTTAAGAGTTTATGTAGAAAATTCAGCTGGAGGAGGTTTAATCGACTCTGCCCAAGTATCCATCAGATATATAGATTCTTTGGGTGACACTTTAATTACGGCTACTAATTATACAGAAGAGAGAAGTATAGCAACTGATTCTTCAGATACTGTACTATCACCAGGAGAATTGGCTTATTTTGAATTTACTCCTACTAACGATTTAAAAGTAAGAGAAAAAGCAACCATACAAATTATCCCCGAAGTAGGGTCAATGATAATAAAGGAAGTAAAGGCACCTGCATCCTTCGGTATGGATATAAGTATACAGCTATTCCCCTGATAAGGGGATTTTTTTCCTTTTTAAAGGAAAAGAATATGAAAGTAAACCTGAAATTTCTTAAAAAAAAAGTAGATAGTTACGTCCCACAATATCCATAAAAGCGGGGGATCATATGGGCTTTTCAACATCCGCAGTTGTGGCAATATTTACTGTTTCGCTAATTTATATGGCATCAATGTTTTATCCTGTCGTTGAAATGTCCTATAATAAAATACAGGAGGCGGAAAAAGAATCAGATGAATTAAGCAATGAAAAATTGAATACAAAAATAACTATCAAAGATTGGACGAGCACCACTCTAGAGGTCTTTAACGATGGATCAGTCACTCTTGATTCAAGGAAAATCAATGTCATCGTGAATGGTACATGGACTTCTTCATTAAAAGTGGTTCCAAGCGGTGTATGGGCCCCGAAAACATCTATTGTAGTTGAAGAGATTAATATTTCTAATAGCAAAATCAAGGTCATAACTGCTAACGGCGCAGCAGTTTACATTACAACATAGGAGATATAAATGAGCGCAGGTTCTTCGGCGACAGAATTGATCTTCTTCATCACTTCGGTCATAATTGCGATGAGTGTAGTAGGGGCGCTCTTCATGAATGTCGAATCGATTACGGGCGCATCAACCATAAGCAGCAAAACCCTGACCGAACAGTTAAAAACAGACATTACTATAATCAACGATCCAAGGATCATTTATTATTCGGGTGGAAATTATTCATTTTATGTAAAAAACACAGGGACGCAGGAGCTTGTTACTGATTATGTAACTGTATTATTAGATGGCAAAATGATCCCTGAAACCGATCTCAATAAAACAGTAGATGGCAGCCAGACGTGGAAAACAGGAGATGTTTTAATTATAAAAGCAAAGGTCACACTCTCCACCGGCGATCACAATCTCAGGATCATAACTCAAAATGGAATAGAAGACACATTTCCATTCACTATATAGGACTTAAAAAATGGCAGGATATTCTTTCTTACTAGACCGTGATGAACTGAACCAGATGCTTGGCGGAGGTTTCCCTAAAGGCTCCCTTATTATGATCGATGGGCCAAGCGGAAGCGGAAAAAGCGCATTGTGCCAGAGATTCGCATTCGGACTTCTCCATCACAAAGCGACCGTAACGTATGTTTCTACTCAATTGACAACTAAAAATTTCATCCGCCAGATGAATTCACTTGATTATCCCATCGGTTTACAGCTACTGAAAGGCCAGTTACTTTTCATCCCGGTATTCCCCCTATTGAAAGACTCCTCACCGAGATTGGATTTCATCAAGAGATTAATGGGTGCCGTAGTTCTTTTCGAAAAAGAAATAATTATTATCGATGCTATTTCCGCCCTGATAAGGTATGGGACGGATGCTGAGAAAAGTCTTGAGCTTATTTCATTTTTCAAAAAATTAACAGGTATGCAAAAAACCATAATTATCACAATGGATAGCACTGAAATGCCCCCAAATGTCGTAAACGAGTTCAAAGATGCGGCTGAAGTTCTGCTCACCCTGAAAATGCGCCAGATGGGAACTGAGATGTTAAGGACTATCATGGTCAACAAATATTCACGTCCTGAGGTACAGGTGGCTGCCATGATCGGTTTTAAGGTCGAAGCGAAAAGCGGCGTTATGATCAACATTTCAGGAGTTTCATAAAGAGGCGGTCTTATGGATGACAAGTTCGAAGAAGCCATGAAACGAAATCCGCACCTGGCTGAATACGTAGCAAAATGCAAGAAAGAAACCGGAGTTATGCCGGATTTTGTTGCCAAGATTGGCCGGGAGATCGTAGATATCCCTGTCCTGAACCTGATCTATCCGGTAGGTGATCCTATATTTATCCACCTCAAGGGTGATAAGGTATCAAGAAAGACCGCATATATTGCGATCGAACCGATCTTATTACCTGAGGAATCCATAAAATATAAACAGATAATGGATTCAATCCTCGAAAAGGCCGCTGATGAAAGTGTTCCTGAGAATGAAGACCAGTTAAGAAAATTAATAATGAAGCTGTTGAATGAATCCGTCCATGTGGAAAACAGCTTTGTGCCGACCGGAATATTGGACCGGCTTCTTGGGGTAAAACTTATTCCCTTATCCCAGCTGGAATATGACAAAATATCATATTTCATAGATCGGGATGTAATTGGCCAGGGTCCGATAGAACCGTTGATCAGGGACCCATATCTTGAAGACGTTCATAGCATAGGAGTAAGCGGTGTTTTCATTGTACATAAGATCCTGGCAATGCTTACGACAAATCTCACCTTTGGCACTGCGGATAACTTAAGCCACTGGCTTCATACCATGGGTGAACGCATCGGACGGCCGGTAAGTGATGCACGTCCCATAATTGACGGGTCACTTCCTGATGGTACAAGGATCGCGGCAATTTATAGCACTGATGTCAGCAAACGAGGTTCCAGTTTTACCATGAGGAAATTCATGGAAACACCCGCAAGTATTCCGCAGCTTATAAAATGGGGAAGTGTTGACGCTAATCTGTGTGCATACCTGTGGCTTTTGCTTGAGAACCAGATGAGTATTTTCTTCAGTGGTGAGACCGCAAGCGGAAAAACGACCATGCTCAATGCTGCCCTGCCATTTATCAGCAGCAAATCAAAAATGTACACTGTAGAAGATACGGCTGAAGTGCTTCCGCCGCAGCCGGCTTGGCAGCAGTTGATAACGCGAACAGATGGCCCGATAGAATCTCAGGTAGACACATTCACACTCCTGAAAGTTGCCCTGCGGTCAAGACCAAATTACATCATAGTGGGTGAGATCAGGGGCGCTGAAGGCGCTGTGGCTTTCCAGGCCATGCAGACAGGACATGCTGTTCTTGCAACATTTCACGCTTCGTCAGTAAAGAAACTTCTCCAGCGTCTTACAGGCGCACCTATCAATATCCCACCGACATTTGCCGATAACCTAAATGCGGCTTTGATCCTCCAGGCTATTTACAGGAAAGGGAAATATTTGCGGCGATGCACTTCTGTGGATGAGATCGAAGGATACCTGGAAGAAGCAGGAGGCGTCATAACCCGTGCGGTTTTTGAATGGGATTTTACGAACGACAGGCATCGTTTCAGGGGGCTGAACAATAGTTTTATCCTGGATAAGATAGCTGCGAAACAGGGATACGACGATAAGCGCATGATTTATGACGAACTTGCATTGCGCGCAAAGATCCTTACCAGGATGGTCGAAGAAAATATCCTTGATTATTACAAAGTTCGGGACCTGATATGGGCTTATCAGGACCGGGGTCTTGAAGGGATACCATTTGAGGTATGAATCATGAATTCAAAGGTCATATTTCACTGCCTTGGAATGTCACAACAAAATTATGTAAAAAAATTTGTTGTCCCGGCAGTGATAATGGCTTTAATGTTCCCAATCTTAATTCTGATCCTTATTCCATCAGTTGTTCAGGGCGCTATGATCGTCGGGATCATATTAGTCCCGCTTGCTCTGGTTTCTATAGTTCTCATATACCCTTTATCAAGTCTTGAAAACAAAAAGAAAGAAATTGATAACAATATGCATTATTTCATAACCCACATGGGGGTCCTTGCGACTTCACAGATGACAAGGATCGACATGCTGGAGAAGCTTTCACATACTGAAGCATATGGTTACCTGGCTAAAGAAACGGGAAGAATATATGCCCTGGTGATCTACTGGCATGTAAGTTTTCCTGTGGCATGCAGATTCATAGCCAACAGGACGCCTTCTGTTCTGTTCCAGGACTTTCTGGACAGGCTTGCGCATTCAATGCAGGCAGGACAGGCTTTTGAGGATTTTGTTCTTTCTGAGCAGACTGTTGTCATGAATGATTTCATGACAATGTACCAGGATTCCTTGAATTCCATAACTATGATCAAAGAATTGTTCGTCTCTATGTGCATGTCCCTTATTTTTATTGTGGCTTTTGCAATAATCATGCCAATTATTACAGGTATTGATTCAACATTGCTCCTTGGAGGTGCGATCGCTGTATTTGTAATAACGGAACTGGTATTGTTATTATTTGCAAGATCAAAAGTGCCGGCTGACAGGATATGGCATACGTTGAATATAGAGACCGTTGCCGACCGGAGACTAAAATGGTCAATGCCTATCTCTCTGTTTCTTTGTATGATGGTGACAGGGCTTATGCTTTTAATTAACGATATCCCTATCCCGATCATGTTCGCGCTCTCCCTGACCCCCCTTTTGTTGACCGGATTAATAGCGCGTGTTGAAGAAGATAAAATAAAGAGGTATGATAATAATTTCAGTTCATTCATACGCTCTCTTGGAGGCGCGGCAGGGTCAAGAAGCGGGCTTATCCTGGAATCTTTAAAAGAATTGACCGCACATGATTTTGGGCCTCTTTCGGGGAATGTGAATAGCCTTTATAAAAGACTAAAAACAAGGCTCAATACCCCAAGATCCTGGGAACATTTTGCAGCAGGAACTGGGAGCAACCTGATAGAACGCTTCGCAACGATGTTCGTGGAAGGAACGAACGTGGGTGGAAAACCTGCACTTATCGGGGATATCATAAGCAAGAATTTCATGTCGATCCTTTCAATGAGGAAATTGAGGTACAGCAGCGCCTCAAGTCTTATAGGCGTACTATATGGGATCACCGGGGGAATAGCTGCGACCCTTTTCCTGTCACTGGCAATAATAGCGATGCTTGCAAAAATATTTTCAAATATGTCACTTCCGGATGCTGACATAGGGATATCGCTGGCAGCAGTAGGTAACGCCAATATTCCTTTGATGACTTCAATGTTAATGGTGATGATGGTCTGTCATTCCCTGATCTCTTCTATACTTATCAGGGTCGTTGACGGCGGTCACCATTTTAACACATATACCCATTTTGTGGGACTTGTCTGGGTATCGGCGCTGACCGCAGAACTTACGATAAGAGGTATGGGACCAATATTGGGAATGTGATTTTTGTAAATTCACACAACGATCACACCTTTATTTATAGAGGTGTGGCTGGAATTAACATGTATAGATGATCAATTATATTTTAAATATTAACACATTAAAATTATATTGCTTGGAGGAAAAATGGCTGGGAAAATATTGCTTGTAGATGATGCAGCATTCATGAGACTGATGTTAAAAAAGATCATTGTCCCGACTGGAAATGAAGTTCTGGAGGCAGTGGATGGTTCAGATGGTGTGGCAAAATATAAGGAACATAGACCGAATCTCGTACTTCTGGATATCATAATGCCAAGCATGGATGGGATCGAATGTTTAAAACAGATAATTGCACATGACAGGAATGCCAGAGTTATAATGTGCAGTTCAATAGGGCAAAAGACCGTTGTCAATGACGCCATAAAGATCGGGGCAAGGGATTTTATAATCAAGCCGTTTGATGCTGAAAGAGTATTAGAAGCAGTTTCTAAAAACATGTAATGTTTATTTCTTATGTCCAGAATAAAAGTACTTATCGTTGATGATTCTGCTTTTATGCGTAAAGTCATCAGTAATATTCTGTCCGGATCACCCGATATAGAAGTTCTGGGGACTGCAAAGAACGGGCAAGAAGCGATAGAGAAAATAACCCTCCTTCGACCTGATGTAGTGACTATGGACATAGAAATGCCAGTTCTTAATGGTTTGCAGGCGCTGGGTTTTATAATGAGCGAGTGCCCTACCCGTGTAATAATGCTTACAGGGGCAGAATCTGACCAGGGGGATCTGACAATGACTGCTTTTCAGTATGGTGCAGTTGATTTCATTCAAAAACCTTCTGGAAATATAAGCCTTGACATGGAAAAGATCAGGGATGACCTGATAAGGAAAATAACAGCTGCAGCTCGTGTTGAAGTCAGAAAGCTTGGTTTCATAGAAGAAAAAGTGGTCAAAAAGGAGAAGACCGTTTATCCTGCAAGAACAGGAGCAAGAAAGATAATAATAATAGGGTCAAGCACAGGCGGTCCAAGGGCATTGAATCATATAATACCTCTTTTACCTTCAAACCTTCAGGTTCCAGTACTGATCGTTCAGCATATGCCCGCAGGATTCACAAAATCCCTTGCAGACAGGCTAGATTCCCAATCTATGTTGAGGGTCAGGGAAGCGGCAGATGGTGACATTATCCAGATAGGATCAGTTTTCGTCGCACCCGGGGATTTTCATATGATCGTAAAGCAGCAAAAGATAGATGGTGAGATCAAAGAGGTGATAGGACTTACAAAAGGTGAAAAAGTACAGGGAGTACGGCCTTCTGTTGATGTTCTTCTGGGGTCGGCTGTGAAAATATATGGCCAGGATTCAATTGGAATAATTCTAACGGGAATGGGGTCGGATGGTACCTGTGGAATCAGGAAACTTAAGCAGGCGGGTGGAAAAGTGATAGCTGAAGATGAATCTACATGCGTGGTATATGGAATGCCAAGGTCAGTGATAGAACAAAAACTGGCAGACTATATTTTGCCTGTACACGAAATTGCCCGGATCATAACGGAAATTGCCTAAAAAGGTGTAATTATGGATGACATGTCTGAATATAAGGAAATATATGCGGTTGAATCTGCAGAACACCTTCAATCAATGAATAAGGCACTTTTGAGTCTTGAGAAAGATCCGAATGATAGCGAAACGATAAATGTGATGTTCAGGGGAGCCCATACTTTAAAAGGCATGTCTGCCACTATGGGTTATACCAATATAAAAGAGCTCACCCATAATATGGAAAACCTGATGGACAGGGTGCGCAATAATGAACTAAAACTCGAATCCTCTTATATTGATCTTCTTTTTGAATGCCTCGATACTCTTGAAAAAATGGTAGAAAATCCTGAAAAATCCTCTGAATTTGACATTTCCATCATTATAGCAAAAATAACTGAACCAAAAGCTGAAAAAACTGCAGAAGTCATAATTAAGAAAGATCCTGCACCTTTGATCGAAAATACTTCTTCAATTGAAAACACTTCTTCAATTGAAAACACTTCTGATCCCAAACCATACGGAAGCAATGTATTTCAAGTATCGGTCACGCTTCATGAATCCTGCATGCTCAAGTCATCCAGGTCAACTGTTGTAATGCGAAACCTGTCTGAACTTGGAGAAATACTTGATACCATCCCGCCGGTCAAAGACCTTGAAGATGAAAACTTTGATCATGAATTCACGGTAATTATTTCTACGAAGGAAGATGCAAAAAAATTAGAAGAGGCTGCTAAGAAAGTAATTGAGATATCAAATGTAGAAGTGAAAACCCATATTGGTAAAAGGGCACAGATAAAATCCCAGGAAAAAACATCTGTGAATGATAGCAACAAGACCTCTATAAAGAGTGTTCAAAGTGTTCGTGTTAGCATCGAACGTCTGGATTCATTGATGAACCTTGTAGGTGAACTTATAATTAACAAGATCCGATTAATGCAGCTTGCAAAGACGTATAAATTGGATGCGCTCGAGGAGACTCTTACAAGTCTTAACCGCCTCACGAATGACCTCCAGGATGAGATCATAGCCTCAAGAATGGTGCCTATCGAACAGATATTCAACAGGTTTCCCAGAATGGTCAGGGATCTTGCAAAAAAAGAGGAGAAGGATATTGATATTATTCTGGAAGGTGGGGAAATTGAACTTGACCGGACCGTTCTGGATGAGATCGGGGACCCGCTTGTGCATATCCTGAGAAATTGCGTGGATCATGGGATAGAATCTCCTCATGTCCGCAAACAAAATGGTAAGAATATAAAGGGCATGATCAAACTGACTGCAAGACGTGAAAAGAATAATGTGGTCATTGAGGTGTCTGATGATGGAAAAGGAATGGATCCTCAAAAGATCAGGGAATCTGCTGTAAAGAAAGGGTTAATGTCTCTGGAGGAGGTAAACAAAATCTCGGATATTGAAGCCATAAACCTCTCATTCCTGCCGGGTTTTAGTACTGCTGAGAAAGTGACAGATGTTTCAGGGCGCGGAGTTGGAATGGATGTTGTCAGGACTAAGATCGGCCAGATGGGGGGCTCAATTAAACTTGATTCTATTGCGGGAAAAGGAACAACGATCAAACTCAAGCTTCCTCTGACCGTTGCGATCATACAATCACTGATGATAAAAGTAGGAACTGAGATATATGCGATCCCGATCACCAATGTTATAAGAGATCTGTTAATAAAAAAAGAGGAAATAAAGACAATAAAAGGTGAAGAAGTCATCTTAATGAGGGGAGAAGTCATTCCCCTGGTGCGGATGCATAAGCTTTTTGATATTAAATGCGATGATCATGAAGACCTTCTGGTTGTGGTGGTAGAACGGTCGGGAAACAATGTTGGTCTTGTAGTTGACCAGGTCATAGGGCAACAGGATGTCATTATCAAGAACCTGGACAATAATATGTTAAAAGGTATGAAAGGATTTGCAGGCGCCACAATAATGGGGGATGGCAACGTGGCATTGATAATTGATGTAGGGACATTATTATGATAGGATCAATTCAGTCAAATGAAATATGTGAAGATGAAAATGAATTTACTGAATTGAAGAAGATCATTAAAAGAAAAATAGGATTTAATTGTGAAAGCTACAAACAGACACACCTGAAGAGACGCCTGGCTTTAAGACTTAGGATCACAAGATCAAGATCCTATAACGAATATTCTGGTCTGCTTTTAAAAAACCCTGAAGAACTAACACAGTTAAAAGAAGCATTAACCGTAAACGTCACGGAATTGTTCAGGAATCCTGAAATGTATGAATTTGTCAGGATGAACGTGCTTCCTGAACTGATAAAAACCAAAGGAGATAACAGGATGTTAAAGATCTGGAGCGCAGGGTGTTCAAATGGGGAAGAAGCAAGTTCCATTGCGATAATACTGAGAGAATTCCTCGGTATATCTTACAAGAAGTATAATATCTCCATCCTGTGTACTGATATCGACGACGATTGTCTTTTAAAGGCAGAAAAGTTGGCATTTGACCAAAAACAGATCGAAAAGTTAAGCAAGGAACGATTGGATCGGTTTTTTGTTAAGGATGGTATCGGTTATATATTGGATGACGAACTGCGCAAAATTTTCAAAATAAAACATCATGATATGATCTCAGGCCCGAAATTAGGAGGTTTTGACCTGATATTCTGCAGGAATGTCACAATATATTTTGAACACAAATTACAGGAAATTCTGTACCAGGATTTCTATAATGCTTTAAATGAAGGGGGATACTTTGTCATGGGAAAGACTGAATCACTTGTAGGGCCGGCAGGACACATGTTTAAAACTGTTGACCTGAGAGAAAGAATATACATGAAGAAAGGCGGATCATGAAAAATATAAGAACTCTTACGGATTTTCAAAAGGATGCCTTAAAAGAAGTGGGTAATATCGGGATAGGACATGCAACGACTTCCCTGTCTAAGATGGTAAATAAAAAGGTGGGGGTATCTCTTCCTGATATGAAGCTTATTCCATTATTGGATGTGCCTGCTCTGGTAAGAAATGAAGACCCGGTCGTTGGAATAATACTTCAGCTTACAGGCGAAGCTAATGGATTTATGATGTTGTTGCTATCAAAAAGGACAGCAAAGACATTGATCAAATTAATATATGGGCAATCCGATGAAACACAGGGATTTGATGAAATGGAAGTATCTGTTCTTAAGGAAATGGCAAATATCATGGGGGGCACATACATCAGCTCTTTATCAAATTTCCTTTCAATATCGATAAGCAGCTCTACTCCATCCCAGGCATACGATATGTCAGATGCGATAATCGACCAGGTACTGGGTTTTATGGGTGCGGATGTAAATGATGTTTTGTTCCTTAAGACAGAATTTTTTATCAATGAAGAACAAGTGGATGGTAATATTTTGATATTCACAGACTCAGATTCATTAAGGTTCATGCTTGATGCGATCAACAGGATGGTTTAAAAGGAAATAATATGGAAGTTACTGTGGAAAGAGTGATCATAGGAATAGCGGACTATGCAGTAGTCCGAAACCCTGCTGTCCTTGTGACCATTGGTCTTGGTTCCTGTGTAGGGATCTCTATTCGCGATCCTGAAGCAAAATTCGGCGGCCTGGCACACATACTTCTTCCAAGCATCCAGGAATCGAATAAAAAGGAGATCCCTTTAAAATTCGCTGACTCTGCGATCGAAATATTAGTTGATAGCCTTATCGAGAAAGGTTGTTTAAAAAGGAAAATGGAATCCAAGATCGCCGGGGGCGCAAGTATGTTCAGTTTTGGAAAAAGTACCATGAGTATCGGGGAAAGAAATGTCCTGGCCGTAAAACAGAAACTGAAAGAAATGAATATCCCATTACTTGCAAGCGATACTGGAGCAAATTATGGCAGGACTATTGAATTCAATATCGCAACAGGCGTAATGTCAGTAAAAAGCGCATTTAATGGAATTAAAAAGATATAAACGTGGTCATGCCACTGTTGCTGCTTCACTGGATATACTATTTAGATTTTGAAGTTCGTTAACGCTTAACATCCTGTTCAGGTCAAGCAGTATTAACAGCCTGTCTTTTATTTTACCTACACCATGAATGTATTCCGTACCGATCTTGTTCGCAATAACGCCAGGTGCAGGTTCAACATTGTTCTTAGGAAGTCGGATCACTTCACTTACTGAATCAACGATAAAACCAACAATGTTCTCACCTATATCCACTACTATGATCCGGGTGTTATCATCCTGTTCCCTGCTTTTCATACCCATTACCACATCCAGATTGATCACTACGATTATCTTGCCCCGAAGGTTTATTATCCCCCTTAAATGGCTGGATGCCTGAGGTATTTTTGTGATATTGATCATGCGGATGATCTCCTGCACATTCATGATCTCAACACCGAACTCCTCGGAACCTATTTTAAAAACGACGAGCTGTAGCTCATCGCCAGAGATCGTTTTTTCACCGGGTGGTTGTTGTTCTGGCATAATACCCTCTTTATTTTACGAGTCAATATTGAATTTTGAAACTTCAGACTGCAATTCATTGGATAATCTGGCAAGTTCCTGGGCTGCATTCACAAGTTGATCCATTGAAGCAGACTGTTCTTCAGCAGCAGCTGATGTTTCCTGGGTGCCTGCAGCTGATTCTTCACTGATCGCAGACAGGTCTTCTATGGACGCGGTTACTTCTTCGACCGAAGCGGATTGTTCTTCTGCGGCTGCCGCGATCTCCTGTACCATGGTAGCAACATCTGCAGCAGCTTTAACGATCTGGTTGATGGCTGAAACTGTTTCACCTATGGTCTTTGCACCTTCACCCACGGTCTTTGTGCCCATTTCCATTGTGTTGACAGCCTGCTTTGTACCCAGCTGTATATCTTTTATCAATCCTGTGATCTGGTTTGCCGCACCTCTTGATCCTTCGGCCAGTTTCCTGACCTCATCTGCAACTACCGCAAATCCCCGGCCATGTTCACCTGCACGGGCAGCTTCTATTGCAGCATTTAATGCAAGAAGGTTTGTCTGGTCAGCGATATTTGTTATTACGCCTATGATCTCACCGATCTTTTGTGATTTTCCATCAAGTTGTTTTATGACTTCGGCTGAATTGTCAACATTCATCTGGATATCGTTCATCTTATTTACGACCTCAACTGACATCTTTCCTACATTCTGGGCAGTCGTGCTTGCCGAGCTTGCTCCCTGTGCCGCTTTCTGGGAGTTTAATGACACCTGTTGAACGCTGTCAGCCATTTCTTTCATTGCCCTGCTCACTTCAGCCATCTTTGTTGCCTGCTGGCCTACACCTGTTGAAATATCCTGTGTTGTGCTTGATATCTGGTCTGTGGATGCTTTCATTTGTTCACTTGACGCAGATAGTTCCTGGGCGGTCGATGAGACCTCCATTGCTGACCTTTGGACTTTTCCAAGTACATCTTTTAAGCTCTGGGCCATTGACTGGATAGCAGTTCCGAGTTGTCCGACCTCGTCTTTTGAATTGCTTGCCACCTGAATTGTCAGGTCGCCGGCAGCGACTTTATTGGAGGCTATGAGCATGCTTTTTATCGGTCCTGTAATTGAGCGTGAAATATATATCCCGATCCCCAGACCGGATATGATCGCCAGAATAGAAAATATTACGATCGTGGTTTTAGCTGTTGCGTTCTCTTTTGATATTGCAGCAAGTGCCGCAGCTTCATCAGTATCAGAATCGGTTATGAATTCCTCCATCAGAGGTTCCAATGTATGAGTAAATGTTGTGAATTCAGCTGTTTTTAAATCTATTTTTGCATCGGTATCTACTATTTTATCAAAAGCTGCACTATATACATTGAGTCCTGACCTGATGTTATTTTTGACATCCTGTGGCAATTTGCTGGCATCAAGGTTATTTTGGAATATCTTTTCATCAGTATGAAATTTTGTTTGATATGCCAGATCCTTCCTCATTATGTAATCTTTTTCATTTCTCCTTAAAGTAAGCATATTTGCCAAAAGCAGGTCATTATTTTGTTTTGTGATCTGTGCTTCAATATCATGAACTGCGTTTCTCATATCAGATTGGAGTCCCTGGTTCTCATCAAGTCCTTTTGTCTTATAGATCTCAACTGTCTCGAGGAAAGCTTTTTCATAACCTGCTATGTCTACCAGGACTTTTCCAGCCATGTCTTTTCTTTCCTGGGGGATGTCAAGTGCCTGTATTTCCCCGGCATTTTTTTTAATATCCCCGACAGAAGTCTTCACTATATCGACATATGACAGATCATGACGCGCAAAAAAGTCTTTCTCATATCGTCTTGCTGTAAGCATATTTACATCCATAGCAAGAGCTTTTTCTTTCATTGCGATCGTATTTGCGATAACTTTATTGTTTTCCTTTTCGATCGTTCCAAGAGTGGTTATGCTTATCGTTGCCACTATTAAAAGCAAAAGACAGACAAGACCGAATCCGCCCATCAGCTTCTTGCTTAAAGACATATCTTTTATACTTACCATAGTATCTTTCATCTCAATTTGTTATCTTTTTTTGGATCCCTGTGATTGAAAATGCTATGTAAGGAATATAAACAGAATTGTGAGAAACGTGTGATATCAATATCAATATGAAAAAAAAACAGGATTACTTTAACTTTTTGCTGTGATCGGTAATGAAAAAGTTATTGTAGTACCTTCTCCATACTTGCTTTTTACCCCTATCTTCCCACCATGAAGATCGACCAGTTTCTTGGATATTACAAGCCCCAGGCCAAGGCCCCCGTAATGTCTTGAAGCGCCTTTATCTATCTGCTCAAAATCATTAAACAACTTTCTTAGATCTTCTTCTTTTATCCCGATACCTCTGTCACTTATCGTGACCTGGGCCATATCGCCTTCTTTCTTTGCGGTCATACTTATGATCCCTTCAGGATTGGAGAATTTTATCGAATTGTTCAAAATATTATATATCACCTGTTTGACACGATTTTTGTCAGCTTCTATGGGTTGCAATCCCGGATCGATTTCTGTTTTTATTTGAATTTTTTTCGAAATAGTGCTCTCTTTAACGATATCTATTACATCATTAAATAAAACCCCCAGTGAGATCTTTTCCCTTGAAAGGGCGATCTTACCTGCTTCTGCTGATGAAAGATCTAGGATATTATTGATGATCCCAAGCAGATTGTTCCCGCTTGAATGGATCCTTTCAACATATTTTTCCTGTGTTTCGTTCAATGTCCCATTGTTCTTTGATTTCAAAATTTCTGAAAAACCAATGATCGCGTTCAAAGGGGTACGCAATTCATGTGTAACCGCCATCATAAACTCTGACTTTGTCTTGCTTGCCTGGATGAGCGCCTCATTTTCATGATTTATTCTCTCGATCTTATGCTTAAAAAAGATCACGTCAAGATTTATCTGTAATCCCTTTTCCTCAAATGGTTTTACCATATACGCATATGGCTCTGTGATCTTTGCCCTTTCAAGGGTCTTGTCATCTGAATGTGTGGTCAGGTATATGACCGGAATATTTGAAAAAGAACGAATTATTGAAGCTGCTTCGATCCCGTCCATTTTAGTTTCAAGATTAATATCCATTAATACAAGATCGGGATTATTTTCTTTTACTTTTTTTATGGCCTCTTCTCCTGAGGCTACTGTCACCGGTACATTATATCCAAGGCTTATTAATTTCTTTTGTATGACTTTTGCAGTAATTATTTCATCTTCGACGACCAGGATTTGTTTTCCTTGATTCATTTTTCCTACCTATAATAGATTTAGAATCCATTCTAAACACATGTATATATATGCTGGTGTGAAAATATTAATATTAATTCGAGTTAATAAAAAAAATAAACAAAATATATTGTATTTAATGATCAGTGATGTATCTCAAACCCACCATCATACAAATCACATTCAGCACACTCGAATTGCAGCGTCGTATGAAATATCTGGAATTCATCTTTTACCATTTTCCTGATATTGTTTATTAAAATTTCTGTCTGCTCTACATGTATCCTGTCCACAAGCACATGTGCGCTCATGGCATGAATATGGGAACAGATGCTCCATATATGGATATCATGAACTCCTTTTACTCCCTCTATTTTCATCATGACCTTTGTGAGGGAATCGGCATCAACATGCTGCGGAGCAAATTCAAGAAGTATCCGGGCTGAGCCAAGAATAAGTTTGAATGCACCGTAAAGAAGCATGGCGCCAATGAGAATACCAAGCAGCGGGTCAACGATCGTTCGTCCGGTGAAAATAATGACCACAGCTCCTGCTATCACTGCTATTGATGCCAGGGCGTCCCCTATTACATGAAGATATGCCCCTTTTATATTGAGGTCATGATGCCCGTGCAATTTTACTGCGACCCATGCATTGACCGCAAGTCCGATCAAAGCTATCACCAGGACTTCCTGGCCTTTTACTGCTGGCGGATCAAGTATCCTGTCGTATGCTTCATAAAAGATGAATATCGCTATTCCTATGATCGTTAAACCATTGATAAGAGCTGCAAATATCTCGAACCTGTGATACCCGAAAGTCATATTGCTGTTTGATGGGCGTTCTGATATCCGTATGGCACCGTATGTGAGAAGCAACGCTACGACGTCCATCAACACGTGGGCTGAGTCGGAAAGGAGCGCAAGGCTATTTGAAAGTATCCCGCCTGCCAGTTCAAGGAAGAAGATCAGGGTTGTAAGGATGATGGCGATCTTCAGGTTCTTGTTAATAGTGTCCATATTAATATTTGATTGTTAATTATCGGTGGCCTTATTGTGGGGATATTGACATATTGAATGGCTTGATAATAAGATATTTCTATGGGCAGATCAAACGTATATAATATGATCATAGAACAGATAAATCTTGAAAAAGGGTGTGGGATAGGACTGAAGATGGATATGGAACATGCTCCACTGATTGTTGTAAGGGCAGGCTGTGGTTTTGTAATGTGCGGCTATCTCAATATGGAAATAGCTGATAAATTGGGGGATGTGGCAGTTAGAGTTACAGGTGTCAGAAGTTTTGAGGATTTATTGAATGCAAAAGTTGTGGATGTTTCACAGGCTGCAATGAAACGGGGGATAACGGCTGGTATTTCTGCAAAAGAAGCGCTTAACATGATGCTTTGATACAGTTTTTTTTTAAGATACATATTCAAATCAATATTCATCTCATTCCAATAGAGATATATATGTTATTATGCTTATAATGATGTAATATATGGTTGGGATCTTTTTATGGATGGCCATTCATTATAATTATAATTGGAAATGAATATTATGAAACTGCGAAATAAGACTCTAGGATTTATTATTTTTATTCTTATTTGCATGATATTTATCCAGTATGAAGTTTCACAACTCATCCTGATGGAAAACATCAACAAGATGGAAGACGAATACGTCCTGAATAATATAGAGACAGTTACAAATACTCTTCAAAATGATATTAATAAATTAGATAATATAGTTAATGATTGGGCAACATGGGATGAAACCTATTCTTTTGTAGATCAATTAAATGACAATTATAAACGAATGAATCTCATCGATGTTACTTTTACAAACCTGAATATAAACCTGATGTTGTTCATAAATTCTCAAGGCCGCATCGTTTATGGGAAAGCGTTTGATGATAATGGGGAAGAAATTCCCGTTCCCTTGATGCTAACAGGGCTTTCAGTTAATGATCCCCTCATGGCACATAATGATAAAGAAAGTTTTATATCCGGAATAATAATGCTTCCTGATGGGCCGATGCTTATTACTTCACACCCCATCCTGACAAGGAAAAGCGAAGGACCTATCCGGGGAACACTTATTATGGGACGATTCCTGGACAGGGTTGAAATAGAGAGACTTTCGGGAATTACTAACCTTTCTCTTTCAATGTACAGTTTTGATGATCCTGCGATGTCTTCTGACTTTAGTGAGGCTGGCTTATCTCTTTTAAAGAACAAGACCTTTTATATAAAACCATCTACAGAAGAAACAATAACAGGATATAAAGTTCTTAACGATATTTATGGAAACCCTGCACTTATCTTAGGGGTTGTATCAACAAGGGAGTTCTACAGGCAAGGGCAGGTAACAATGTGGTATTTTTTCAAATCGATAATTGCCATAGGTATCATATTCGGTATAGTGACGCTGTTCTTCCTGGAAAAGTCAGTATTATCCCCGCTTTCTGATCTTAGCACGAACTTAAGCCGAATTGAAAACAGTGGGGACCTGTCTGAACGTATCGTGGTCAGGAAAAAAGAAAATGATGAGCTTGGTAACCTGGCTGATGATATCAATCGGATGCTTGGTTCCCTGGAACAATCCACGGAAAAAATGCTAAGAAGTGAAGAAAAGACCACAGCTTTCATAAATGCGATCCCGGATGTGATGCTCCAGCTTTCGAAAGATGGGAAGATCTTAAAGATCAAGGCAAATGAACAAAATTTCCTGGGTTTATCCCTGGAGGAATTGAAGGGAAAAAAAATATTCGAAGCTATGCCCCCGGATCTTGCCAGCAAGACTTCTGTGTGTATCGATAAAGCATTGGCGACCGGTGAAATACAGATCCTTGAATTCAATTCTATGGAAGATGAAAAGCAGCACGATTATGAGGCGCGCTACATTTCAAGTGGAAAAGATGAGATCCTGGCCATCATACGGGATATCACTGAACGCAAGCAGGCTGAAGAGGCTCAAAAGAATGAACTTCTTTTAAAAGAGGTCCATCATCGGATCAAGAATAATTTACAGGTGATATCCAGTTTGCTGTACCTCCAATCAAGAAATATTAATGATGAGGCCATTGTTGAGATGTTCAAAGAAAGCCAGGCCCGCGTAAAATCAGTGGCAATAGCGCATGAAAAACTATATAAGTCAGGTGAAATGGGTAAAATCGATGTCAGGGATTATATAAGAGATATAACCGGTTCCCTTTTCCAATCCTATGGTTCATATTCAAATTCAGCAAAACTGAGTCTGGATGTAGATAAAGTCCTGCTGGATATTGATATTGCTATTCCATGTGGATTAATTATAAATGAACTCGTCACGAACTCCCTGAAATATGCATTCTCAGGTGGTATGGAAGGGAATATCCTGGTCGAATTCCACAGGGTGAATAATAAATACGAACTGGTCGTTGCAGATAACGGCAAAGGTCTTCCTGAGGATTTTGATATCAGAAAAACTGAGACATTAGGCTTAAAACTGATAACGACTTTGTCCAGCCAGATCGGCGGGATAATTGATATTGATAGGATAGGTGGAACGAAGTTTACTATAACATTTGAAGGTGAAAAGATATGATCGAATCAAAAAAAGTTCTTGTGGTGGAAGATGAAAGTATTGTGGCTCTTGAGATACAGGACAGGTTGATTGGTTTTGGATATAGCTCCATGATAGCTTCAAGCGGTGAAGAGGCGATAAAAAAAGCAATTGAGTTCCAGCCGGATATAATCCTCATGGACATAATGCTAAGGGGCGGTATGGATGGCATAGAGGCTGCTGGTAGAATAAAGAGGTCACTGGATATTCCCATCGTTTACCTGACTGCCTACTCGGATGAAGCTACGATCGAACGGGCAAAGATCACCCAGCCTTTCGGTTACCTGATAAAACCATTCCAGCCTCGCGAACTCAATGTATCCCTTGATATTGCTCTATATAAGCATAATATGGAAAGAAGACTGAAAGACTCCGAAAGGTGGCTAAATGCGACCTTAAACAGCATAGGGGACGCTGTAATTACAACTGACAGGAATGGCATTACAAAAATTATTAATCCTTATGCCGAGGCGTTGACAGGCTGGAAGCACGAAAATGCGGTGGGCAGGCCGCTTGGGGAAATTTTCAATGTTATCTGCGCAAAAACTGGCGAAAAGGCACAAGATCCTTTGAATATCCTGCTTCGAGAGGGAAATTTTTTCGGGTTGGCTGAAGATACGGTCCTGATCTCCCGAAATGGTAATAAGATCCCTGTTGAGATCATAGGAAATAAGATCCAGAATG
Organism: Candidatus Methanoperedens sp.; assembly: GCA_026552975.1. Taxonomy (GTDB): domain Archaea; phylum Halobacteriota; class Methanosarcinia; order Methanosarcinales; family Methanoperedenaceae; genus Methanoperedens. Next base: position 26,051 of record JAPMTR010000065.1, on the reverse strand, counting down.
ATAAAAATGAATTTTTGGGTGCAGTGATCGCTTTCTATGACATCAATGAGCGTAAAAAAATAGAAGAAATGATAGCATCCGGGATAAAAAAGGCTCATTGATATGTTCACTGAGCAATATCAGGATTTACGCAGACTTCCAATTTCTTACATATCTCGCAATCTGTCCTGCATGGTTCTATGTGTATCAATATTGAAAGGTTGGGTATTTTCTCTTTGATCTCTTTTTCGAGATGATCACAGAAATCATGTGCTTCCACAACATTCTGGTTTTTGGGTACGACAAGATGCAGGTCAACGAATCTCTCAGCTCCTGACATTCGTGAGCGCAGGTTATGGTATTCTGCATATTGAGAATAATGGTCGTGGATTATTGATCTTATCGTCTCCTCTTCATTATCTGAAAGCTTTACATCCATGATCCCTGATACTGAACGTCTTGTAAGGTCATATGAAGCCTTGAGAATTATTATTCCAACGATTATGGCCATGATGGGGTCGAAAATGGAAATCCCTGTGAGCTGAATAAGTACCAGCCCAATAAAAACTCCAATCGAGGTATATACATCAGTAGTGAGGTGGTATGCATCTGCTTCAAGGGCGATGGATTCCGCTTTCTTTGCAACGGCCATTATCCTTCTTGAGACATAAAAATTCACTGCAGCAGATAATCCCATAACAAGAATACCAATGCCTATGAATTCACTTTTCATGTCATGTCCCAGGATGATCTTCTCACTGGCTTTATAGATTATGATTATTGCAGCCACAAAAATTAGGATCGCTTCGACGGTACCTGATACGTTCTCAAATTTGCCGTGGCCGAAATTATGATCTTCATCAGCTGGTTGTCCTGCTTTTTTCACTGAATAATTAGCTATGATCGCGGCAAGAAGATCTATACCGGAATGCAGGGCTTCTGAGAGCACACTTATTGAACCCATGAAAAATCCCACCGCGAGTTTTATAATAAGCAGCAGGGTGTTTGAATATATAGAGAGTCGTGCAACCGAGGTAATTTCTTTATGGGCCGCAAAATATTTGTGGTTTGATTCTGGCATTTATGGAACGCCTAATAATCTTGATACTATAAAGGGATTATTGGCCAAAAATGGTGTAAAAGGGTAAAATACGCCCCGGCCGGGAATTGAACCCGGGTCTTAAGATCCGCAATCTCAAAGGATATCCGCTACCCCATCGGGGCTCTGTGACTCCTCATTCATTCGTGGTATATTAAAGGTTATTGACATTTCTGTTTTCAAGGTCAAGTAATCTCGTCTTTATGTCTATTCCTGCCGAGTATCCTCCGATACCGTTTTTTGCCACGACCCTGTGGCATGGGATGACGATCGGGATGGGATTTTTCCCCAGAGCATTCCCTACAGCGCGCGGTCCGTTGCAGCCGATCTTTTCTGCAAGCTGCGAATAGGTAATTGTTCTTCCGTATTTGATCTTTCTTGTTTCTACAAGTACTTTTTGTTCAAATGGTGAAAGTTGGGAGATTGCAGGAAAAGATGAGAACTCGATAATTTCACCTTCAAAATAACGTTCAAGTTCGAAAGTCGCAGCAAAAGCCTTCTTTTCTGTGTGTTTTTCTCCAGGTTTTCTAAATGTAATGGAATGTAAAGCGGTATTGTAATCTATTTCGATATAAAGCCCAAGCAATTCGGAATATAGGATGTCAACATTCACAATAAGGATGAGCTCGACGCTCCTTTTCCCTGCTTCTCCCTCTCTTTCCAGATCATCTCCAACCTCTCCTTTGTCAGTGAAAAAACCTTTCTGACAATTTCAGGGTTGCATAATTCAATTTCGTCTCCACAACCAGGAGATTGTTTCGTACATTTTTCAGCAAGATCGTGGCATTTCTCTTCGAGCGTGGGGAGGGTGATCTCAATTGCGGTTTTGATGTCCGAGGATGTATTTTCGATCGCTCCTGTTAGCATTGCCGGAATAAGCTGGGTACGAATCGTCTTTAGACGTTTGCATGGATCAATTGTTACCATTTTACCTCATTTACCTACTAAGACCAAATAGCTCTTACAACATAATTATGTTACCCATGATCAAAAAAGATGTGATTATAATCGGAGCGGGCGCATCAGGATTGATGTGCGCCATAGAGTCAGGAAAAAGAGGTCGATCCGTGCTTGTTCTTGACCATGCTTCAAAGATAGGGAAAAAGATCAGTATTTCCGGAGGGGGGCGATGTAATTTTACGAATATCAATACCTCCCATACAAATTATATATCAAATAATCCGCACTTTTGCAAATCTGCACTTTCTCGTTTCAAACCGCGCTATATAATTACCATGCTTGAAAAACATGGGATAAAATACGAGGAAAGAGAAGAGGGACAATTATTCTGCGCCGGGAGTTCGCAGGAGATCTTACTGATGCTGGAGAAAGAATGCAATGATGCTGGTGTGAAAATCATGCTAGATTGCAGGGTCAATGAAGTGAAAAAGATCAATCGTGCTGACCATGCTGACCTGAACGGCCAGGTCGAACCGATTGAACCTGAAGATCATTTCATAATTTCCACAGATCAAGAGATATTTGAATGTGAATCTCTGGTTATCGCCACCGGCGGGCTGGCATATCCACAGATCGGGGCTTCAGGCCTGGGGTATGAGATCGCAAAAAAGTTCGACCTGAATGTTACAGCAACAAGACCTGCGCTTGTTCCTTTTATTTTTTCAAAGGAAGATATGAAAATATTTGGCGAATTAAGCGGGATTTCAATTAATGCCTCCATCAGATGCCGCACCATGTCTTTTCGGGGAAGCGTTCTATTTACTCACCGGGGACTTAGCGGCCCAGCAATACTTCAGATATCATCTTACTGGAAGGAGGGTGATGTTATTGTAATCGATCTTTTGCCTGATACCGATATCTTCAGGTTCTTTGTAGAAAAACAGCAAAACAAAAGCAAGACTGAGATGCATAACCTGCTTTGTGAATTTCTTCCCACACGTCTTTCGAAGAACTGGTGTGATCTGAATATCCAGTCAAAACCTGTCAACCAGTATAATGAAAAGGAACTCCGCAAAATTGCTCTTCAGGTACATACCTGGGAGATCAGGCCAAGAACTACAGAGGATTACAGGACTGCCGAGGTCACACTTGGGGGGATCGACACGAAAGAGCTCTCATCGAAAACAATGGAAGCAATAAAAGTAAAGGGGCTTTATTTTACAGGTGAGGTCGTAGATGTCACCGGTCAGCTTGGCGGTTATAATTTGCACTGGGCATGGGCTTCCGGCTTTGTGGCAGGGCAGTATGTATGAACTCCGTGTTCCCTTCGAAATACTCAAATGAACATGAATGTTTTTTCCACCTGTATCCCTCTATCCACTTCTTCTAAATACTTTTTCTTCAAAACCGCTATCTTTTCCTTTGACAACCTTTTTGCCATCGGGCATCGCTCATCAATTGAATCAACACCAATAACAGGATATAACTTGCAAAGGATGGGTCTGCATTCATATATGCGGCATCGATCCTCTTTATTTAAGAAGATACACCTGCCCTTGATCATTTTTATCGCAAAATATGTCCCATGCTCACCCTTTGCCGGTCTAAAATATCTTTTCTGGTCAAGCTCAAGGTCATATTTTTTCCTGGCATTTGATATAAGTTCTGAAACCTCATCTATTGTGAGCACCGCGCAGTTGTGGCAGCACAGGGATTTGCAGACACTGATATCGCAATCCCAGGAATTTTCTTTCACATTCCGGGTTTTGATACATTGCTCATCGGTTAAGATCTCAGGCATATTTGTTTGAATAGAACACGGATGACGCGGATTGCGCGGATTTTCACGGATATGCCCTTTGCGGGATATAATTTTCGCTGCAAGGTCGGATATGGGCTGGGGTCAATAAATAAAAAAACACCGAACTGGTACGAACTAAAACGAACTCCGGCGTGAGTTCGTCTCGAGTTCTTTGTGTTCGTTGCTATTCTACCAGTTCTTTGCAAGCAGTTCAAAATGTGCTCTTGGATGCTTACAGGCAGGGCATTCATCAGGAGCCTCTGTGCCCTCGTGTATATATCCGCAGTTCCTGCAGTGCCATTTTACACTCTTATCTTTTTTAAAGAATGTCCCGGATCTTATGATATTATATAGCTCACGGTAGCGTCTTTCATGGAACTGTTCAACTTCAGCTATTTCTGTGAATGTTTCAGCAACTTTAGGAAATCCTTCTTCCTTTGCGATCTTCGCAAATCCAGGATACAGTTTTCCCCACTCAAGTTTTTCGCCTTCTGCTGCTGCAAGCAGGTTGTCGACGGTCTTTCCGATGACTCCCGCAGGGTACATTGCCGTTATTTCAACATCTCCGCCCTGAAGGTGTTTGAAGAATAACTTGGCATGTTCTTTTTCGTTATCAGCGGTCTCAAGAAAGATCGCGCTGATCTGTTCAAATCCTTCCTTCTTTGCTGCGCTTGCAAAGTAGGTGTATCTGTTCCTTGCCTGTGATTCTCCCGCAAAAGCTGCGAGGAGGTTCTTTTCAGTTCTGCTTCCTTTGAAGTTCATATTTTCCATTTCCCATCTATTTGTTTATTGATCTCCAGATGTAATTCATCCATTTCTCTTATAATTCTTACAGACAATCTGTCTTCTGCCGGATCATCTTCACCTCGATCCAGTTCAAATCTATAGGGTTTATCAATATTCTTAAAGTCTGCCCTATATAACTCCATCATTCGAGTTGTCGTGTAACCCTGCCTGATCCAGGCATTCAATGTGTCCTGGGAGGTCACATTTTCAAGCGCCTGTACATCCTGGTTTGCAAACGTCTCGACAATGGCAAGCGTTGCTTCTCTGGGATCTGACAGGTTATATAATAGTTTTTCATGCCTTGCATCCCATCTGACCGAACCGGGAATAATATAGGCGATATTTCCATCTGGGGTCTGGATTATTTTTACATCGACTGGAACAGAATACTCATTCCTGACAGACCTTTCAAGGCCCGGATCGATTTGTTTTTCACCTGAGAAATATAGTAATGCTGTCACTGATACTAATAATACAACAATGACCCCTGCGATGATGGAAGAGATCAAAAGTACCTTATTTGAAGAGCTGACCATAGAATTAATTGAATAGATTATATTTTAGCTTAATATATTTTATGGCAGGCGTTGAAGATTAATTTAATATACATTGAGACTCATATCTAATTATGATAATTATGCGCATAGAGACAGCTGGATTTAATCTTGACATTAAGGGTCAGATGAGTCTTGATTATGTAATAGGTGTTTCCATATTTATCCTGGCTTTTTTTTTCCTTCTAAGTGTTCTCTCTAACCTTCTTCTTCCATTCCAGTTCAATTCTGATGAAACAAGATCCATGGCCGACAGGATAAGCACGGTATTGGTGGAAACATCCAATGGTGTCGCTATCGGTGATACCAGCCCCAATATCGTTGATAAAGATAAAATAATTCAGTTAAATAGCGATCTAAATAATAATGTGACATATGAATCAAGAAGGGATCAATTGGGGCTATTGACAAGTACCCTGAAATATAATATCAATGTATCATTACTATGCCTGAATAACACACTTTATCCAGATCCGGTCAACCCTATACTTCTTGGCGGGGCAATTCCTGATGGTTCAAGCAACATGGGGCAGTCAGTCAGGATCGTTTACCTTCCACAGGATTCAAAAAAATTAATTCTGGTGGTGAAAGTATGGTTATGATACGAAGTGAGAAGGGTCAATTATACACTATGGAAGCAGTCGCATCTGCACTTCTTCTGGTATTGGTCGTGATATTTATTCTTAAGGCTGCCCCAATGACACCAAATTCTTCTTTTTCCTCGACCCAGCAGTCGGAGTCTGCGCTCATAACCAGGGGGCATGATCTGCTAACTGTCCTTGATTATATCCCTGAGGATGGCATGAACTCAGAACTCAAGGATGCAATAGCGTCCTGGAATGGTGTGCAGTATTCAGGACAGTCCCCCCTTCCAGCCGGACCAACAAATATTACGGCTAACGATTTGAAAGAGGTGTTGGGGGATGCAGGGATCGTGTATAATCTTGAAGTATATTATAACACGTCAACTGGCATTTCCCTAAAACCGATACTATGGAATGGAAAACCTTCGGATAATGCTGTAATTGTTTCAAGGAGTATTGTTTTTTATGATGATGATCTGAATTGGGATCATAAATTAATCATTACTGAAAATGACCCTGGAATAACAGATATCTGGAATATTGTAGAGGTGAGGCTGACATTATGGCGGATGTAATAAATAACGATAAGGGGCAGATCATGCTATTGACGGTCTTTTTGATAATTATAGAAGTTGTGAGTTTCACGGCTATCCTTAATAATATGATCTTAACAACAAATATGCCGACAACAGGGCTTGATGAATCAAAACATCAGGTGCGGGATATAAGATTGTTGACCGAGGCAGAGATAAAAAAAGCTGCGCACAACGCTATTGCAGCAAGTGAAACAGATAATATCGAACAGATCGAAGCTTATTTTTATAAATATATAAATTCATATAATAATACTATAATTAATCTTTATGGGGCGCGAGGAGCATCTGTCGAAATAATAATTAACAATGTATCCTTCAACAAAACAACAATAAACATTCCGGTAAATAAATATCATATCGAATGGAAACCCAATAATTTCAGTAATGGTTCACTAATTATTCCCATGGATGGAAACCAGACCCAGATTATGAAGACATATGGGCTTATATATAGGGTCGTGGATGGACAAGTTAGTGGCACCAAGATCCCTGTATGGACAATTCTCCAAAATGCAGTTAACTCAAGTGTCCCTAATTTTAACAGTACGATATATACAGATAAAAATGCCTCCAGCGATGTGTCAGTTGATCCGGGTTACAGGAATTATTCTGGCGGACCTTTCCTTATCGAGAAAAGTGATATAACTGAAATCCAGAGGCAGATGATAATTTCAGAAGCAAAAAACAAAAACATTGTAATACATGAACTTGCAAACTACTTCAATTATTCAAAGTCAGTAAAAATGGTGTTTCCCCCCAAAGTCGCTGTATATCCAATTACTGATCTGGGTCCAATGGAAACGTACTATGCAGATGGTGAGATTCCATATACCGCTCTTGGAAATACTGAGATATTAAACGGGAATCTCACACAATTCGATATACTCACAATTCCTCATCATGATATGACCAATGAGCCAAAGGAGGTAATAAATAAAATAGTATATTGGGTTGCAGATGGTGGAGTTTTGCATGCGCAATGCTGGGGGGCGGACACTATGGATCGGGCTATAGAGGGTTCTTCTTCAGGGGCAGCGAAACCCTGGTATGGTTTCATCGGTATTAGCCAATCTAATCAGAATAAAGTACCTAAAGAGGCTATGTTCATCAAACTTGTGGATAACAGTACGCGTGCCAATGGAACTTACACATATAACACATTTCCCCCATTGCCTCTATCAGGCCTAAGTGATCCCGGGGCGCCATACAGTCCACTGGCTCAGGCAAACAATATGGATGGTATTTTTGGGAATACAACCGGAAAAACCCCGGCATTCTCTTTACGACATAATAGCATTCAAATAAATCCTTCAACAAATATTCTTGGTGTTGCCACATATTCTAATGGAACTCCACTTTATGGAGATTATAATTCAGATTCTGTAAGTGAATACCAATTAATGTACCTGGAAGCAACCTATGAAAATGGGCTTGTCACTTATATTGCAGGGCATGACCTATCCGATAGATCCGGAAATGCTGAGAGGCTCATATTTGAGACATTCTTTGCAGCTTCTATGAGATTGACACCGGTCACAGTTGTATCAGCTGAAAATATAATTGTTACTATAAAATATAACGATGGTAAAGTAAAATTTGAAGATACATTCCGCGTAAATATTTGAGGGCACTATGAATCCAAAGAAATTGATCACGGATGAATCCGCAATTACTGTTGCAGTAGAAACCATCATTTTTTTTAGTATATCCATAATTTTCATGGGGATGATATTTCTTTCTTTCCAGGGACTTAACCAGAAGCAGAGTAATTTATTGATGGAGGAACAACTCATGAACATAGGGAATGGGATAGCAAGAAAGATGACAGATATGATCGTGGAAGCAAGGATGAGCAATGCCCATGGATCATATACATCGTTAAGATCTTATTTCTGGATCCCGGAAAGAATTGTTGATGATACGTATTCTATAAAATTTATGGACAATATAATCCATCTTGAATCAACAACTGGAAAATATGTGAGTGTTGAGGTTCCGGTTGACTCAAGTATACTCCTGGCAGAAAATAGCACAATATATAGCAACGATGATTCACATGGGATCGAATATGATTCGGCTTCAGGCACTTTCTTCTTTTCGGATGGCGGAGTTATTCCTCCTCCTAACCTCTATAAACCAACTATCTCTATTATTTCTCCCGCGGCTGAATCAACAATCGACAATATAACCACTATAATAATAGAAGTGGGAGATGATCTAGGCGTGACACATGTTGATTATTTTGTAAACGAAGAGTGGATTTATTCATCTTCATCTCCATACAACTGGACATGGAATACAAGAACTATGGAGAATGGCTATTATTCCGTTACTGCCGTTGCCTATGATGCGTCAGGAAATTCAAAACCAGATACTCGCAATTATACAATCTTTAATCCATTTTCATTTCCTCCTGAAATCACTATAATATCCCCGACCAATGGGTCATCAACAGAATCACTCAGACCCACAATTAAGGCCAGGATAAGCGATGATCGGGAAATTGATTTTTCCTCGATAATTTTAAAAGTCGATAATTTGACCCAGACCGCCAATGCCACGTTCAATAATGCCAGTTCAAAATTGACCACTATTACATATGTTCCAGCAAATGACATGAGTGAAACAATACACAATGTGACCCTGCAGGCGAAGAATATGCAGAGCAATTTAACTCTTGCAGAATGGTTATTTACTATAATTATTCCACTTCCAAATCAATCAAGTGAACTTGAAATTGATACAACTGCACCTCAAATAATACGTACTGGAAATAAACCGAGTAATTATGCTTATTTTCTTAACATTAAACTCAAAGATAACATTAATGATCCAGTTCAAGTATTAATAAATGGGGTAACTATCTCATGGAACAGTGGAGGAAAGATCCAAAGTGTCAAGTTTGATACTTCTACTTTCTGGAAATCCACTGGTAGTTATAATCCGAGTGGTAGCCAGGATTCAGGGGTACCACTAACCTGGGCAAGTCCATATCCTGCAGAACTTGCGTTTAAAAATATGGAGATAAAATTTTCCACCGATCCTGTGGGAAAGAATTTTACTATTGTGTTCGCCCTGGGCGACGGAACAACAAGAACAATTAGTTTCATTGCATCATATTAGGAGGAACTTGAAAAATTTTATTCAATCCGAAAGCGCGGTTTCCGAATCTGTCAGTTTTGTCCTGACTCTTGGTATCGTATTGATCTCAAGTGCTATTGTCTATTATTCTGGCGCGCCCATTCTTGAGAAATCCGAAAAAAATGCACATTTCCAGGAAATGGAAAATACCTTTATATATCTTTCACAAAACATCGATAAAGTTGGATATGAAAGGGCGCCTATAAGAGTAACTGAATTGAAAATTTATGGTGGGACGCTTACAATTGGTCATAAAAGCACCATTACTATTGGTGGAATAAAATATAATGTCAGTTCCTTAGAGTATATATTCGAAGATAGAACACTGGCTTATGAAAACACAGGTGTCTGGGTAAAATATCCAAATGGTGCTGTTATAATGGTGTCTAATCCGTCTTTTTCCCCCGGAAACATCACAACTATACCTGTAATGGAATTAATAGGGGATTACTGGACAGGAGGAGAAGGGAACATCAGGATAAAAAATAAACTATATTCTACTTCTATTAACTCTGTAAATGCGGTGAATAGAAATGTATCCGTTGAAATAAACAGCAGTTATTATATGGGGTGGAAAAAATACCTGGAAGACATTGGGGGAATGGATATTGTGGTCAATGATTCAAGGACTACTGTAACATCAAATTTAACTGTAGATTCTATAATGATTGACAGTAATCAAATAATTACAGAGATACTGGATGCTTAACATGAAAGACGATGTACGAAAATTTATATATTGTGAAAAAGCTGTTTCAGAGACTGTTGGATATATTTTTCTTGTAGCTATCGTATTATTGGGTATAAGCATCCTGTTAGTTATTGCCTATCCCATCCAATCGGATATCCAGGATACAGCATCAATGGAAACCCAGATCCTGGCACTGACGGCATTGGATGGAAGGGTCAGTAATGTCGCATTCGGTTCATCCCCTTCACAGGTCACAAAGATCGATCTGGGGGGTGGATTCATGCAGGCACAGAATACCAGTGAAAACTGGCTCAATATCACTATGAATACGCCGGGCGATATATTTAATGATCAACTGGGGGTACTCGAATATAATTTAAATGGGAATAAGATCGCATTTGAAAATGGGGGAATATTCAGGATGTATCCATCAGGAGATACGCTTATGTTATCGCCCCCGGAGTTTTATACTAATGATGAAACCCTGACATTTCCTATTTTCAGGGTAAATAGTACAGGTTGGGCTGGGGGTAAAGGAGTAATTAGTGTTCTTGCAAGTACATCATCTTCTCCCAGAACGATCTATCCAAATACTTCAGAAGACCCGATGTTTAAAAATCCTATTTATGGCAAAAAGATCATTGTGAGATTAAAGAGCGATTATTACCAGGCCTGGGGTAGTTATATAAAAGAAAGGACAGGGGTTGTTCCCCTGGTAAATGATCACAAAAAGGAAGTGGTCGTATCATTTAACTCAAAACCTTCAGACCAGTTTGGATATCTGGAAGTTCCTATCGAAGTGATCGGAATGGATGTTTCGGATGAAACACCCCTGAACCAGTTCGCATTCAATTTTTCCGAAGTTGATCCTAATATGGAAATTGACTTTCGTGCTCCTAAATCAGATTCAGATATATTCCATCTTAATCTTCAGAAAAAATGTGGGGGTGGCACAGAGGGGGTGGCAATAGTTGTTATGTATAATGATGGCGGTTTTAATGAGTCGTGGGAATCATGTCAGCCTATGATAATTAACAATAATATGTTCGTGGATTTTCTTAATTCAAGTGTCAATGCATCATATAATTCTAATCAGGATTCTGGTACGTGGTTAAATGATCCACTTTACAATGGTACATACAAAAAACCTGGAAATGTAGGTCCAGTACCCCTCGATGTTCTGATACAACATTATATGAAACTTATAAGCTCTGATGGTACCTTTGCAATTTATCAGGGGGCCAAGACGAGTGATAAATGGGATGGTTTTAATGCAACCGGTACGATCTATGTACTCGATTACGATATCATGCCACCAACCATTAATTATCTGCACATAATTGACCATGAGGTCGATATTGGATTCTCATAGATAATAATATGGAAAGATTAAAGAGACCTTTGTTTATCTATATAACACAGAAGTGAATCCATGAATCTATTAAAAAAATATTTGATCTCAATATTTCTGATCGTCTTATTAATAAACACTGTCTATGCGTTTGCAGGAATGGGCGCAGGTACAACTACAAATACAAATAATATTCTTCCCCCGGAAACCCCTATCCAGAAACCACAGGACATTGCAAATGCCACTGATTCAGACCAGGATATCATAATGGCGCAGCATCTCATCGAATATGATTCAGTGCAGCTCCAGGCCGAAAAGAAATTGTTCATCAGGGAAACTCTTATTTTCAGAAATAATGGAGATAAAGATTATTATGGCACTCTTCGGACATGGCTTCCCGATGGCAGCGAGAACATCAAAGTAAGTAAATCAGAGATGATGACAGGCGGAGGATTGATAACGCTTGAATTCAACAAGAGCGGAAATATAATAAGCTGGCAGGAATATGTTGAAAAAAACAGCGCATTGCCTCTTTTATATGTCGTTGAATACATTGTTGGCACCCCGAGCGCAGCATCAGGAACATTTTCAAAGAAATTGGCCTATCCCACAACTATAAATTACAGGTATATGGGAAAACCCGGTCTTCCGGCGCTCGTGGTAAAAATTACAAAGCCCCAGGAAAGTTCTATTAAATTATTTGATGAGAACAGGAATCAACTTCAGACAGATGATCCCTCAGATGCCGGAGATATAATCAGGTTAAATGATCCACAATTCAAGGAAATAACCATTGAAAGATCAAGTTCATCGGCAAGTTCATCGGCAAGTTCATCGGCAAGTTCATCGGCAATTCCAGCAGGAAAAACGAATTATGCTGTATATATTGTAATTGGAATTTTAATTTTGGCTGTATTATTATATCCATACATTAGTAAAAAATTGAAACAGGGTGACTCTAATAAACCATTAAAAGTAACCTCCAGCTCTTATGCTGGCAAAGCAAAATCAGAAAGAACAAACTCAGGTAATAAAGCGGCTGGATCTGAAGGATCAAAAGGGGACAGCGATGCCCGGATAGATCCCCGAAGGAAGGAATTGGGTCTGAAATTACAGGAACTTGAAACAAGATATAAATCAGGAGAGCTTCTGGATGAAGAATATGAGGATGAAAAGAGTGCTATCCAGGAAAAACTGAAATCTTTGAACAAAGGATCCAAATGATAGGAATTTATCCTATCATTTTTAAAAAATAATGGTGGATCCTTGGATCATCTGTAAGTTCAGGATGAAAGGCAAGGGCTAAAAGGTTTTTCTGTCTTGCTGCAACGATAACGCCATTGTAAATAGATAATATTTCAACCTCTTTTCCATGATCTGTGATGCACGGCGCCCTGATGAACAGAGCCCTGAAAGGTTCCTCAAATCCCTTAAAACCGATCAATGATTCAAACGAATCCTTCTGGCGCCCGAATGCGTTCCTGTTGATGCTGATATCCATCAGCCCAAGCAATGCCTGGTTTGTTTTCTCAACCTGTTCATCACCATTTCTTGCAAGAAGAACAAGCCCTGCGCATGTTCCCATAATGGGTATGCCTGATCTGGCCGCAATTCTTATCTCTCCAGCCATACCTTCGCGCTCCATGAATCGCCCCAGGGTCGTGCTCTCACCACCCGGAATTATTATGGCATCACATGATGGAACCAATCCGGCGTGTTTTATTTTAATGATATCTGCCTCGATTTGTGCCTGCTTCAATGCAGCTCTGAGGGAATCAACATGTTCTTCGACATTTCCCTGGATGGCAATAACTCCGATACGCATGCTTCCTCAATTAGAGGGTGGATATAAATCATTTTTCCATCAATTAATACAGATGAGATTTCATAGTTTTTTAAATGCACTGTCTATAAAGTCTTTATGTTGTTTAGACCAGACTTTATTCGGTGTGGTTTTTATCCACTCAACATATTTGTCTATGAAATCTAATCGTTCCTTAAAATTGGTATCTTTCTCTTTTTTTAATTCTTCAATGTCAATTATCATCAAAACCTCCCAGGTATCTTTTGACCTGATCATCTGGAACTTTCAGTCTGGATAGAAACATTTTGAGCAATACAATATTTAAATTATCTTTGAAAAGTTTGAAAAGGAACCGCGCATCTTCAATATCCTTTTCAGACCCCAGAAATAGCTTATAAGGAATCTGCAATTCAAAAGGGGATATATATAATGATTTATCTGTGAGCTCTATTCGCTTTCTATTTTCGAGGGAATACCTGTCAAGGTCATTTTTTACAAATTTCAACTCAATATTAGGAATGAAACTTCCTTTAGTAGATAACCTAATGGCTTGATGATTTCTCAAATAATCGTCATATGCTTCATAAGAGTTGCCTGTATTGAGGCATTCGTAGGTTGGCTCAATTTCAGACCAGAATTTCAAGAATTTCTCAAAAGATATATTTTCAATGAAAATGTCCACATCTTCGCTCATCCTGCTTCTCCCAAAAAGAATCGCAACATAACCTGATATGATTACATATTTAATATTATTATTGTCCAGATGGTCTGTGAAATTTATAACAAATCTATCAAGTAAAGAAAGTTCCCTATCAAATATTATTTTATCCTTTTTGAATTCTAGTTCCATTATTTTTCCAACTTATGCAAGCTTATTCCTTACCTTCTCAAAGAACCCATCTTCCCGCGTTTTCACAAACCGTGCCGGCTTATCCGCCCTTGTTATAATGATTCTGTCCTCCTCTTTTATCGTTCTTGAATACTGCCCATCTATCACCAGCACGGCATCCTTTTTCGGGGTGGTCAATTCAACTTTTATCTCACATCCTGCAGGTAAGACCCATGGGCGAGAGGACAACTTATACGGCGCCAGCGGGACTATTACCATACCATCAACTCTTGGATCGATGATCGGGCCGCCAGCGCTCATGGCATACGCGGTCGAACCTGTGGGAGTTGCGAATACGACCCCGTCAGCCCTAAGTTCTTCAAGATGGCTCCGGTCAACCAGGATCCGGTAGGAGAGCATCTTGGCAGGATTTGCGGTAATTATAACAACTTCATTGGTCGCACAAGGCAGGATCTCATCATTAACCATGATACTCAGACGTGAACGCTCTTCGACCTCAAAACCTTCCAGGACCCTGTCGATAACGGAGAGTGAGTCATCCGGCGCCACATCCACAAGAAAACCGATGGTGCCCATGTTAATCCCAAGAACCGGGAGTGGATCATCCATTTTTTGGATCCCGCGAAGAACTGTCCCATCGCCACCAATTGATATTATAAATTCCGCTTCATTTTTTCTCATATCTGCCATTTCAGTTCCTTTTAGATGGAGTTTTTGGGCAGTTTTCGGGTCAAGCAGGACATCCGCCCTGGATCGTAAATGAACTATTATCTTTTCAACAAGAGTAAGTACGCCTTCTTTATCGCATCGTGAAATTAAACCGATCTTTTTCATAATTTTCTACTCCTCCACACAGGTCTTGAGCAGTTCATCATGCACAAATCCATTGCTTGCTATCATGTTCAATCTTTCCCTCACATTAAGGGGCGTAAGAAGTTTCCCTCCTTTATCATCAGTGATCATTCCTCCTGCCTCTTCAACTATTATCTTTGAAGCTGCGATGTCTGTAATTCGAAGCATTCCACGCATATCGAAAAAGGCATCGAATAACCCCGCTGCGACATAGCATAATTCAAGCCCTGCACTTCCATAGACCCTCACACGCCTGACATTATGATTATTGACAGGCATTGCATTCGGTCGGTGGCTGTATGACAGCACGCTGAGTTTTGATATCTCTGAAATATTTGACACATGGATCTTCCTGTTGTTCAAAAATGCTCCTTTTCCTTTTTCGGCGAAATAGATATCATCATTGACAAGATTCTTCACAAAACCATATTTTATATCTGACAGGTCAGACCTTCCTATCGCAATGGGAACGCAAAAAAAAGGTATGTTGTTAACTGCATTGAATGTCCCATCTATTGGGTCAAGCACGAAGGTAAACTCGGGTTTTCCCCCTATCCTTTTCTCACCCAGTTCCTCGCTTATGAAAAGCATCGATCTTCCATCATTTTCAAGTACTGACAGGGCGGCATTTTCTGCAACGTCATCTATCTTATCAGTAGGCGTTCCATCTGCTCCTATTCTTAATATTTCCCCGGCTTCAGGTTTCCCGATAAGACCAAGAGTCGCCTTTTTTATTTCAATTGTTACATCATTGCAAAGTTTGTAATACTGGGAATCATTCATGTTCTATCCGTGTTCGCGGTTCAGACAAATTTCCTGCATATGACAAAAGTCCATGTTTCAAGCTACATCACATCCTGCAACTATCCTCTGTTTTGGATTATTAAGCTGGATGATCAGGAAACGGTCATCTTTCCTGTACGCAATGGCTTTTTGGGTCGTTAGCACAACAATACAATCAGAACCTGGCGGCGCCTGTGTAGCATCCTTTCCGCCAATGGTCATTGAGTTTATTGTTGCAGGAATATCCTGGAGTCCTGCGAACAGGTGGACAGCATCTCCAACGCCAAGTCCCTGTGTGAATTTTGTGAGGTGGCATTTCAAATTGAATTTAGATGCCACTTCCTCTTTCTGTGAGAGCAAATAGCCACGATCAAATTCCTTGGATTGTACCCCTTTTAATGCAAGTCCCACCCTTGTCCCTGCTGGTGCTGATTTCATATCAACGTCATTGCTCTGGATAGAGCGTATCTCTGCTGGTCTTTCTGTTGGGTACAGTGTCAGCTTATCGTGTTCCTTTATGGTCCCCTGAGTTACTATTCCAAGTACCACACATCCGATGCCTGTCACATTAAAAAAATGATCAACAATGATCCTTGATGGGAGATTTATTTTGGAGGCATTTGATGTGCGTGCTTCTTCACCAAGGATAAAAATTCTCTCTTTAAGACTTTCAAGTCCTTCGAACGTGGTATTTGAAACCGCGATCGTTTCCCATTTTTCAAGGTTAGTTCCTTTTACAATCGTTTTGATCTTTTCTGATAATTCTGAAATAGCGGCAGGATTTGACTTATCCGACATCGTTATCACAAATAGTCCTCGTTTGTCCCCCAGCATGTCAAGGGCTACGATACATTCTCCCACCTGTGCATTCAGGCCTGTTGAAGGAATACATACAAGCACGATATCCGAGAGATTGATCGCCTGGATAAGCGTTTTAAAAGAAGATGGATAACCATTTGAATCCACGAATGCATATATCCTGTCCCCTTTCACAAAATTATAGAGTGTGATATCCGACTCGGTGCCTTTTTTTCCCAGTTTTCCTGCAAGGCTTGTCCTGCCTGATTTTTCACTTCCGATGATCGCTACGTTTGCCATAATATCTATTGTGTAATATGCCTGAAGCTATATGAAATTGGCGTTTCAATGATAAAGCCTGTCCATAGCATCTCCCAGCATGGTTAACAACAACACGAGGAAAAGGTATGTCGTGATGATCGTGCTGGAAGCTGGATATTCAAGACCCTTTGTAGCCATAATATTGGCTCCTGTGGCCATCAAACCGCATACGAAAAGTGCGAATAAGAAACCATTGATCATCCAGTAATTATTTTTGCCCTTTGAGATATTCCATACAAAATAAAGCATGATAAGGACGAGCCAGAGCTTGATCTCAATAACACCACCTTTCCCGCGTGATGCATACATGTACCGTATAAGGGGATTTGATTCACTGATAACTCCTTGCTCATCTATCATATATGCGGCGGAAATACCATCTGCGGCCCCAAAGGATAGGAACGTGAACAGAAATAATATCTTCTGAAGATTCATCTTACACAGGATATATTTTATCAAAAGTTTCAGGACTTCTGACACTGATACATCTTCCTGGGCGTTAATCTCTAATTTACAGTCTTCCTCTGGTTCCTTCATAGTTCAAAACTTCTGGTGTTTAATCTCTTTCTTCAAAAGGTCTTCAAATTCACCACCAGAGTGGGTGATGAGCAAAGTCACATTATGCTTTTTTGCCGCATTATCAAGAAATTTTACAAAATCCAGGACTTTTTGATTTCCATTGACGTCTATCAGTTCTTTTATTGCATCCAGGAGAACGACACCGCCGGATCCTTCCAGGATTTTCATGGATTTGGCAAGTATAAGCCCAAGTTTTTCAAGCTTTTTGGGGTCTATACCGTCAGAGTCATTCGATATCCAAACAATAGTTGTTGTCTTGATATCATGTTTTTCCCTGACATGTGATGGCTGCTGGGCCGTGGCGACAAGGCCAAGCTTTCCCGTCTTCATTGAATCAACCAGTATCTCATAACCATTATCCTCCACAAGGAAGGTGCCGGGGGAGAGTGAGAATTTCTGATTCTGGCATAAACATTTCCACGCTATTTCTTTTCGTTTTTTGCAGTCAATTATTTCGATACAATCCGCGCATTCCGAGCATTCTTTCTTTATCAGGCACTTGTAAATATCACAATTCATGTATCTATCTTTTTCAAACCTGCATCCAATGCATTTCCCGTCTATATATTCTATACATGCCATACAATTCACTCCGCAAAAAGATGTGGGTGATATCTCATGAACAGGTCTTATACAGAATCCATACTGGTAAACTGCATAAGCAAAAAAAAGACCCATGACGGCCGGGGAAAATGTTGTCAGGCCAAGCAGGTAAATGTTGAAGAACATGGGGAGTATTATGTTCGCTATTATCGAGACCATAACAGCCATGATAGCCCCTGCCAGTATGAGTTTTGCCTGATCCGGCTGTCTGTATTTGCTTTTCATATAGTACCGGAATAGCAGATAAACACCTGCGATCCCGAAAACTGATGAGATAAGGAAATAATCTGTCAGGTTCCACGAGATCTTTGTGAAAACATCAACTCCTATCTGTGTGATGTCAGTTGCCCAGATAATATATATATTATATGCGGACAATATAATAATCAGAAGCAATATGGGGCTTCTTATAGCCGCTTTTTTGTCTGAAAAAGAAAGGCTTACAAAAGCCGCAAGGGCAAGTATCATGCCACTGAACTGGATCTTCACGGCCGGAAATATTTCGGTGAGGGGTGCGTCACTGGCTATGAGATTTATGTTATAGATGATAACTGACCACATAATAAAAAGAAGCATGATTATGGCGAACATCTGGTTGCTGCGGTCGTTCGGGTTCTTTTTCAGGACATAAACACCTAGACCTGCATAGAGGAGCACGGTGACACAGAAAAGGAATACTATCTGGCTGAGCATGATATCACTATGGTAATTATGTATTATCTGTATTTAAATATTAGTTCCCTGGATACTTTTCTTTTATTCCAGAAGGGCCAGGTGTTTTAGTCACCGCAAGTTATATATGTTATATACACAATTATTATCATCATCATTATAAGAATTGGAAATAACAATATCAACGAAATATGACAACGGAAGGATGAAGTTCTTTAATTTACTCAGGTATTTCATATGACTGAAATCAAGAAAACAGTGTCGGAATATAAGACCATACTTAAAACCGCCATGGATGGTTTTTATCTGGTAGACTCCCAGGGGCGCATACTGGATGCCAATGATTCATATTGTTCTATGACCGGTTATAGCCTGGAAGAATTGCTTCAAATGAGCCTGAAAGATATCGAGGCTAAAGAAACGGAGGAAATGATCGCAAAACGCATTCATCGAGTTTTAACGGAGGGCCATGATCGCTTCGAAACCCGTCATAAATGCAAGGATGGAAGAATTATCGATATCGAAGCCAGTGTTAATTATGATCCTGCAGATGGCGGAAAGTTCTATTCATTTATGCGTGATATAACAGACCGCAAGAAATTTGATCAAACCCTTAAAGAAAACGAAGAGCATTTGCGTTCCATAACAGAGTCTGCGAACGATGCTATCATCACGATCGATTCTAAGGGTATGATAATTTTCTGGAATAATGGCGCTATTAATAAATTCGGGTATGATAAAAAAGAAGTTATTGGCAAGCCCCTGACAATCCTGATCCCGGAAAAATACAGGGATGCACATCTAAAAGGATTGGATCGGTTCATCGCCACAGGAAAGTCTCATGTTATTGGTAATAAAGTTGAACTGTCAGGTCTTCGCAAAAATGGGATTGAATTTCCCCTGGAACTTTCGCTTTCCACCTGGAAGGCAGGAGAAACAGTTTATTTTTCAGGGATACTCAGGGATATAACAGAACGAAAGCAAAGGCAAGAAATTCTTGAAGCTCGCACTCGCCTCGTGGAATTTTCCCTATCACACTCTGTGGATGAACTGCTCCAGAAGACCCTTGATGAAATTGAAGTGCTCACAAGGAGTCAGATCGGTTTCTTTTATTTCCTTGATAAAGACCAAAGAACAATTACATTTCAAAAATGGTCAACAAATGCGCTTGTAGAAATGTGTAAAACAAAGGGAAAGGGACAAGAATATGATATTTCCGAAGCAGGAGTCTGGGCTGAGTGTTTTTATCAGCAGTGTCCTGTTATTCACAATAACTACCAGGAACTGCCTCATCGCAAGGGACTGCCGCCTGGCCATGTACCTGTGATCAGGGAGCTTGTCATTCCGATAATCCGGGATAACCTGATAATGGCTATTCTTGGTGTTGGTAATAAATCTGTGGTTTATGATAAAGCAGATGTTGAGAATACCAGGCTTCTTGGAGATCTTGGCTGGGATCTTGTCGAACGCAAGCGTGCAGAGGAAAAGCTATTGGATTCTGAAGAAAAATACAGGATGCTGTATGAAGGATCATCGGATGCAATCATGCTTCTTGATGAAAAAGGTTTTTTTGACTGCAATGATGCAACACTTAAGATATTTGGATTTTATAATAAAGAAGATTTTACAAAAATACATCCATCTCAAGTTTCCCCTCCTAACCAGCCTGATGGGGAAGATTCGGGAACAGCAGCGAATAAAAGGATCACCGAGGCTTTCACAAAAGGTTCGAACCATTTTGAATGGGTACATAGAAGACAGAATGGAGAAGATTTCCCCGCTGAAGTATTGCTCAGTGCTTTTAACTTCAAAGGAAAACAGGTCCTTCAGGCAACAGTTCGTGATATCGCCGAAAGGAAGATCGCTCATGATCTTCATATCAAGAACATCCGTCTTGAAACTGAAAATAAAGCCAAATCAGAGTTCCTCGCATCGATGAGCCATGAACTTCGAACACCTCTAAATGCAATAATAGGTTTTTCTGATATCATGACTATGGGAATAGGGGGAAGTTTAAATGAAACGCAAAAGGGATACGTAAAAGATATTCATAGCGCTGGTGACCATTTATTATTGATCATCAACGATATCCTCGATATCTCAAAAGTGGAATCAGGTAAGATGGAACTGTTGATCGAGAGATTTTCTGTGGATGAGCTTATGGGAGAAACTCATTCCCTTGTTAAATATAAGGCAATGCAACACAATATAGACGTTATCAAGAATATTGACCCTCAACTGGGATCTATTGAGGGGGATAAACAGAGAATAAAACAGGTGCTTTTTAATCTTCTTAGCAATGCGGTGAAATTCAGCAAAGAAGAAGGTGGAAAAATCACAGTAAAGGTGAAGAAGATTGGTGAAATGGCAGAGTTCTCTGTTTCTGACACCGGTATTGGAATAAAGAAAGAGAATCTGGAAAAATTATTTAATGAGTTCCAGCAACTTGATACCGGTATCACAAGAAAATATGGGGGTACGGGTCTTGGACTTGTGATCTCAAAGAAACTCGTTGAATTGCATGGGGGAGATATAAGGGTGGAAAGCGTTATTGGTGAAGGCAGTACGTTCACTTTCACAATTCCCGTAAAACAGGTGGTCAAGGGATGACGAACATTCTTATTGTAGAGGATGATATGATGAATATGAAACTGGTTTCTGATATCCTGGATTCCCTGGATCTCAATGTCCATAAAGCCACCGATGGTTTTGAGGCTTTGAAAATGGTCGATAAAGATCACTACGACATGATAATAATGGACATAGAACTTCCTGTTATGGATGGAATTGAAACGACCAGGAAAATAAAGGCCATACCCCGTAATAATAAAATACCAATAATTGCTTTGACGGCTTTTGCCATGAAAGGAGACAGGGAGAAATTCCTTGATCTGGGTTTTGATCATTATATGTCAAAACCCATTCATGTCACAGATTTTATAAATTTAATAAATGAAATTCTCGAAAAGGAGAGTAAATGAATCCGAATGAAACTGATGTTAAAAAGCCTGAATATGATCCCAATTGGGGTTATTATGGCCAGGGGACAATGGTTTCAAACGATCCTGGTGTAAAAATATCAAAAGGTAAAGTTCTTATTGTTGATGATGAAGAAATTAATTTGATGGTCCTGGACGCTTACCTGAACAAAGATTACGATGTAATAAAAGCAGGGGGCGGCAAAGAAGCGATCGAAAAGATCACGGGTGACAAACCAGATATTGTGCTTCTGGATATTATGATGCCGCATGTCACAGGATATGATGTATGCAAATTCATAAAGGAAAATGAATCGACGCACTTCATTCCGGTAGTGATCGTGACAGCTCTTTCTGGGTCAGATGCAAAGGTCAAATGTATCGAGCTTGGTGCTGATGATTATTTGACCAAGCCGATAAACAGGAATGAACTTTTTGCTCGTATAAGATCTCTTCTTAAGAATAAGAAATATCAGGATGGGATCGTTCATGATAAAGATAAAGTTGAACAACAGATGGAAATGATGCGAAAGGAAAAAGAAGAACTGGAAAAGAAAGTTCAAGAACGCACCGAAGAGCTGAAAAAGGCAAAAATTTCGGCCCTGAAGGATCGAATGAATATTAAATAATAACACAAGGGACTGTTGAAGGTGAATTATGGCAGAAGATAAGATCAGTATGGGTATCCCCGGATTGGATGAAATGCTTTATGGAGGAGTAAACTCAGGAAATATAATCGGATTGGTGGGGCCTGCAGGTAGCGGAAAGACTCTTATGTCTTTGCAATTCCTTTATGCTTCTTTGAAAAATGGTAAGAAGTGTCTGTATATTTCATCGAATCACAATGAAAAGGAATTAAAATCTAAATCTATTGTATATGGGTGGGATTTTGAACCATTCCTTGATAACAAGCAACTTGTTCTAAAATATATGGAACCTGTTCACACGGAATTAAGAGGGGAGGAATTTCATCTTACTTCCAAATATCTTGATGAGCTGCCAATTACAGTGAAAAATATGAAGACAGATATAGTTATCATTGATCCAATAACGGATTTTATAACCTTATGTAAGAGTGAAGTTGAAAGCAGAAGCCGCCTGCTCAATCTATTCCGATTGATAAAAGATAATTCCTCAACTGCCATGATAACGGCTGAGTCCGAAATAGACTCCTGTTCAACAAGATCAGGGATAGTAGAATACGCAGTTGATGGCCTT
Source organism: Candidatus Methanoperedens sp. (assembly GCA_026552975.1). GTDB lineage: Archaea > Halobacteriota > Methanosarcinia > Methanosarcinales > Methanoperedenaceae > Methanoperedens. The sequence continues at coordinate 3,111 of JAPMTR010000065.1, read as the reverse complement.
TTTATCCTTCGAAGGGTACAGTCATCGGACTTAAATGAGATCCTCCATGTGATCCAGATCGCTAAAATGCGCTGGACAAAACATCTAAGAGAGATAAGGCAATATGATTTCACGGAAAAGGGAATAGATGTTTACAGCAAATACAATGTATTGATCGGTGGTTCAGGTGACGCAAGAAAAAAATAAACAATTCAAGGATATTCTTTCAAAAGAAAGCGTCCTGATATCAGTTCCATCTTCGCCTTCCACAGAGGAACAATTATATAAGGCGGTGTATGAATCCATTGCAGAAACGGATATGAAGAACATTATCTGGGTCTGCTACCAGCAACCTCCTGACCTGGTCGGGAAAAAACTTGTTTCTCATCATTTTATTATTGACAATATACAGTTCATAGATATGATCACCCATATTATGGGGCTTGCTATCCTAAAGGAAGGGGTAAAATACTGTTCTTCACCCACTGATTACAACTGTCTTTTCAAATCAATAGATGAATTGATAGAAAAAAAAGGCAGAAGCATCATAATTATTGACAACCTGAATGCAATGATGTCATATGACATGCTTGAAAGGATCATAAAGACATTAAGGAGTTTGAATAACAGGATCACTCAGAATAAATCAGTTATCCTTTATCTTGAAACAACTGGAGCATGCGGGAACCAGACCGAAGTGGCGGTTCGTGCGACCATGAATTATGTGGTAGATTTCAATGACGGGTCAAATGATAAGAAAGATATTGCGTGGGAATCTTTAAAAAAGGCTACATGGAAAGACGTCCTAACAATAAACACTCCATTATTATCAGTCATGGTAATGGTAATGTTCCTGACAGTGATCTTTCTGGTATCGCTACTTATATTTATATTAACAAAATAGGATAAAATATCAATTATCCCAAAATAGAATAAAATATCAATTATCCAGCGATCAATTTTCCCAGGAATTTCGTATACATTTCAAGATCTTCTATCCTGATATTTTCATTATCTCCATGTGCATTGCTCTCCATTCTTCTTCCTATTCCGAAGCAGCATGCAGGTAATCCTGTGACCTTTACAGCATAAGCCACATCGAGACTGCCCTGCGCCCCTGCAAGTCTTACTTCTCTTCCTGAAACTTCTCCTGCTACTTTTTGTACTTCTTTTACCCAGGGATGGTCCATATTTGTAAGCATAGGTGCATAGATCTCATCGCAGCTGTAATTGAAATTGATGTAAGGGTATTTGTTCTTAATATTTTTCATGGCACTGTCAAATTCCAACCTTGCATCATCGAAGTTTTCTTCAGGAATAAAGCGTCTGTCCCCTTTCATGGTGCACCTGTCAGGAACGATGTTCTGTTTTACCCCGGCGTTCATTACCGTGATATTAAGGACAGGCATAAGCGTTTTAAGGCCGGTTTTTTCTGTGATAGCCATACTGGCCGGGACTTTTGAACGCCTTTTTTCCACTTTCGCTTTAAGGGCCATCAATTCGTTCATGACCGGGATGCTGTTCTCAATTGCGTTTACGCCCATAAAGCTGCTGCCGCTATGATATGATCTGCCATAAACATCGACCTGCCAGTCGATATTGCCATTTGAAGCTATGGTGATATCATCGCTATCCCCATCCATGCTCAGGAAATGATCTGCTTTGAGCTTTCCAAGGTCTGCAAGATAGCACAGGCCAGAATATGGCCCCATTTCTTCATCCGTGGTCAGGGCAATATTCAGGTTATACTCTGGCTGAATATCAAGTTCTTCCAGAGCAGAAAGCACCGTAAACAGTGCGGCAGGCCCGCCTTTTGAATCAGCCACACCGCGCCCGAAGATGCGTCCATCCTTTACCGTGCATTCAAAGGGGGGAGTACTCCAGTTCGCACTTGCGGGCACGACATCAAGATGAGTATTTATAAGGAGGGTTTTTTTCGCGCCGACATCCCTCGTCGCTGACACGTTTACCCGGTCTCCTTTCAGGTGAGTGAGCCTGGGATTTTTTTTCTCGAATAATTCGCGAGGCATGAATATCTTTTCGACATCAAAACCAAGATGTTCAAACCTTGAAGCGGCATAATCCATTGCTTTTTCATAATTATCACCAGGCGGAACGTGTGTTTGTATGCGAACAAGTTCATCAAGTGTCTTTATTGTCGCATCGGTCCTGGATCCCAGATAATCGAATAATGGATGCATAATGCTTTAGGAAGGTATTCTAAACATGTAATATTTTTAAAATATATCCTCGTCTTCTTCATCGAAATCATTGGGTTCCATCCTTCCCATTAATTCGGTAATGTCCAAAAGAAGGCGCATACAATTCATACCATCCATACCCATTTGTTTTGCCCCTTCGCTAAATTCACTCGCTGCACTGTATGCTACACATGCGGATGTGCAATCTCTATCCATATAACAGCATTTCTTTTGTATTACTTTTGATTGTTTCATAGTCCGTTTATTGGTATTTAGTCAATAAAATCTTTTCTGAAAAGAAAGATAAGATTCTTATTTGAATCATAATGATTGAGTTCAGATAGTTTTAAATAATTCGGATACGGATCGTAATTATTAGCAATGGGGACGCAGATCAAAACCGAGAACATATCGTACGAAGCTGGCATGCTGAGAGAAAGAAAAATCTCAAAAGAAGAGGTAACATCTGTCATTGTGGATCATGACTGGAAGAGAGGAACCATATACTGTGATAACAATGTTTTATGATAAAAGAATGAGGAATCGATTATGAGAATAAAACTCGATCTGGAAAGTGATGTTCTATATTTCAGGATAAGCGAAAATCCGATAGAAGAGAGCGAAGAAGTAAGCAAAGGTCTCATAGTGGACTACGATGCCGGGGGGAAGGTTGTAGGATTAGAGATACTTAATGTTACGGATAAATTCAAAATGGAAGACCTGATAGCTCTTAAATTGGAAATGCCCACAGTTGCAGCAGCGGAAGCTTAATGAATTCAGTCATGAGGTAAGAATGTGCATATATAATATTCGCCTAATGCAGATGCATTGATACCATACCGTCATGATTCGCTTGGATTATATAAATAACTACTAATAAATTCCTTCCACACTCGCTTCTATCATAAAATGGATTGAAGAACAGGCTGGA